>CBJLQC010000239.1:0-4969 GCA_966424955.1 uncultured bacterium
ACCCGTGCACGTGCACGTGCACGTGCATCCGCAGCCGGGCCACGAGCAACTTACGCGCGGTCTGCGTCCTTTCGTCTCACGATTTTTTCCTGGACCGCGCTGGCGAGAAGGTCGGGCCAGAGTGGCTCGAGGCTTTGGACGCCGAGAGCTTTTTCGTTGAACCCGTTGCGGCGCAGCGCGTGCTCGAGGATAATCCCGCCGTCGAAATGGGCATCGTGCCACCAGGAATGCGGGTTCGTGCGGATCATCTCGCGATAGACCTGCTTCGCCTCACTGGGCAGCCAGTCGCGCAGGAATGCGATCACGCGGGCGCGTTGCCGCGCGGTCAGGAATTGACGAGTTGCACGATTCTTCCCCATGCAGATCCTCCGTCCCTGCGTCTGGGGGGTAAACAGACATTATGCGTGCCATGGCAGCCAAGTTACTGTGAGATAAATAGATGCAGAGCCGTACGTGGAAGGTCGATTTACATTCGCATTCCTGGTATTCCGCCGATTCGATCATGTCGCCCCGCAAGCTGGTGGGCCGCGCGCGGGCAGCCGGGCTGGACCGCATCGCCATCACCGATCACGGCGCTATTGCCGGCGCGCTGGAAGCGGCCGAGCTGGACCCGGAGCTCGTGATTCCTGGTGAGGAGATCGGCTGCAAGGGAGGCGTTCACCTGATCGGCTTGTTCCTTTCCGAGCGAATTCCCAATGGGGTACCGGTGCCGGAGGCCGCGCAACGGATACGCGATCAGGGCGGTGTCGTTTACGCGCCGCACCCGTTCTCCTATCCGATCGGCGTGGAGCGGCGGAGCGCTGCGGCGCTGGAAGTCGCTGATGTCGTGGAGGTGTTCAACGCGCGCGCATTCGCGCCGGGGTGGAACGCGCGAGCGGCCGCCGCGGCACGCGACCTTTCCTTGCCGGCGTTCGCGGGAACTGATGCGCACTTCGCATCGGAGGTGGGCAGGGCTTACACGAAACTCCCGCCGTTCCGTGATGCAGCTTCGTTCATGGCGGCCGCGCAGCATGCAGTGCCGCACACCAACGGGAAGACGCCGGTCTACATCCATGGCGTGAGCATCGCCTGGCAGCTCACGCGGCTCGCCTTCTTTTCACGGCACGGCAGTCCGCCGCCGTTTATTCGGTAGTAGCTACGCGCGTCGGTTCGGATCAGCTGCCGGCGCTGACGGCCGCCGCAGGTCGCTCGAGGTCGGGGTAGAAGTCGAGCACGGGATGAGCTGCCGGGAAAGCGCTGCCGGCCCATGCGCGCAGCCGCGACTGCAGCTCGACTGACACGTCGCGATGCCGATCCGCCCGTCCACTGACGAACAGCGCGGCATTCGTTTGCAGGATGTGCGGCGGTTGCATCTCGAACGTGTCCTGGTGTTTCTGCATGTACTCGAAGCTGCACTTCTCGACGACGTTCGCGACTTCCGATTCCGTCAGCGCTGGTACTTCGAGGAAATCAGCGACGCGTCGGACGATGGCCGGCAGATCGCGCTTCATATCTTCGAAGTAGACGAAGAGCACGTTGCCGTCCTGCTGTGCGCGATCCCACCACCCGCGCACGTGGTCGGTCCATGTCCCCCACCACATGAGGTCGGGCGAGCAGAACCACTCCTCGAAGGCCGGTGAGGGCGGCGCCATCCGGCCAACATTCGTGACCACGAAGTCGACGCAGCTGGCAAAGCAGGATACCGGATGCCGTGCCACGTAGATGTAGCGCGCCGCTTTCGCATCCGGACACAGGCGCGCCGGGAAATGCGTTTTGATGATGCGGCGCTGCTGCGCGCCGACCAATGGTGCACCATCGAGGGAAACGCTTTTGCGCCCCTCGAGCCACGGGCAGACCGCGTACAGCGTGGTCCCGCTCTGCACCAGGTTGCCCTGTCCTCGCTGCAGCACTTCGTAGACCACGTGCTGCATCCACGTCGTGCCGCATTTCATCTGAGTAACCACGAAAACATCCGCGGGCTGCGCGGCGTAGCCGGCGCCACGCGCAAAGCTTTCCGTGCTGCAGCTTCCCGCGGGCCCGGGAAGGCCTTCGTAGGTGATACGTGAGCGGCGAAAGTCGAGGCGCGTCAGCCGGCTGTTAATGGCGAGGACCGGGCTGAGCAGCAGCGCATGCAGGCGCAGCCGGCGCTTGAAGGCGGCTCGTTCCTGCTGCGTGCGGCCGTAGTACTGCAAGCCGATCGTCCGCTCATCCTCCCATTTCAGAACCATCGCGAGGTAGATCGTCTGCGCGATGTAGAACAGGATGAAGAGACCGACCGCCCACAACACCAGGGTCACGGCAGTACCGCCCGCCTGCGCAGCTCGCCCAGAATCTTTTCGACGGACTGCGCGACACTCAGCTCGGCCGTATTGAGCGTCAGCTCGGGCGCGGTGGGCGCCTCATAGTCCGAGCTCACGCCGGTGAAATTGGGGATTTCACCGCGGTCTGCTTTCGCGTATAGTCCCTTCGGATCGCGGCGCCGGCATTCTTCCAGATCGCAATCGACGAAGATCTCGAGGAAGCCGGCATGGGCAATCAGCTTGCGGGCCCGCTCGCGGTCGGCGGCGTAGGGCGAGACGAAGGTGCAAATCACGATCGAGCCCTGCTCGTAGAAGAGCCGCGCCACCTCCGCGGCGCGCCGGATGTTCTCGCGGCGGTCCGCTTCATCAAACCCGAGATCGCCGGCGAGGCCGTGTCTCAGCTGATCGCCGTCCAGCAGCATGGTCTGGCAGCCTGCCTCGAACAAAGCCCGCTCCAGCTGCCGCCCGATGGTGGACTTGCCGGACCCCGACAGACCGGTGAGCCAGACGACCGCCGCGCGATGTCCGTTCCTCAGCTCGCGCTCGGTCCGCGGCACATTCCAATCCTGCCACACGACATCCGGCGAGGCCTGCTCCGTGCGCTCACCGAACACCTCGTCCGCGGTCTTGACCTCGCCCCGGATCATGCCGGCGCCGACCGTGACGTTCGTGAATGGATCGACCAGCACGAAGCTGCCGGTCACGTGGTTCACCTGGTACGGGTCGAAGAAGACCGGCTTCGCGCAGGTGATTTCGACACGGCCGATGTCGTTCAGGCCGAGCGTGTTCACCTGGTCGCGATGCAGCGTATCGACGTCGATGCGGTAGACGACCTTCGAAACGTACGCCTGCGCCTGCCGGGAGGTGTGCAGCAGTACGTAAGGAATCGACGTGTCGAGCGCCTGCTCGTTGAGCCAGCACAGCATGGCCTCGAAGCGGTGGCCGATGGTCGGCACGTTCAGCCGGCGCACGATCATGTCGCCGCGACTGATGTCGATCTCGTCCTCGACCGTAAGCACCACGGAATCCCCGGCGGCGGCTTCGGGCAGGCTGCCATCGTGCACGTCAATCGACTTCACGCGTGTCGCATGACCGTTCGGCAGGATGACGACCTCCTCGCCCGGCATGATCGTGCCCGATGCGACGCGCCCGGCAAACCCGCGGTAGTCCTGGTGCGGGCGCACCACGTACTGCACGGGGAAGCGGAAGTCGATGAGGTTGCGATCCGAGCCGACGTTGACCGTCTCCAGGTGGTGCAGCAGCGTGCCGCCGTCGTACCAATCCATATGCTTGCTGTGCGTGACGACGTTGTCGCCCTCCAGCGCGGATATGGGGATGAAAACCAGGTTCTTGATGTCCAGTTTCTCGGCAAACGAGCGATACTCATCCATGATGCTTTCGAACACGTCGCGCCGATAATCGACCAGGTCCATCTTGTTGACCGCCACGACCACGTGCGGAATGCCCAGCAGCGAGGCAATGAACCCGTGCCGTTTGGACTGGGTAAGCACCCCCTTGCGCGCGTCCACCAGCACGATGGCGAGCTCGGCCGTCGATGCGCCCGTCACCATGTTGCGCGTGTACTGAATGTGCCCCGGCGTGTCCGCTATGATGAATTTGCGCCGCGGCGTCGCGAAATAGCGGTAGGCCACGTCGATGGTGATGTTCTGCTCGCGCTCCGCGCGCAGCCCATCCGTCAGCAGCGCCAGGTTGACGCCGGCTTCGCCGCGCCGCCGGCTGGCATCCTCGATCGCCGCCAGCTGGTCCTCGAAAATCGACTTGGTATCGTAGAGCAGGCGCCCGATCAGCGTGCTCTTGCCATCGTCCACGCTGCCGGCCGTCGTGAGCCGGAGCAGGTCCATCTGATGGTAGGGATTGCTCATGTGCTCGAGCACCGGCTCCGCCTGGCCGAGGTCCTGGGAATCCACGGTCTTCACCACGCTCGCCATTAGAAGTACCCCTGCCGCTTACGATCCTCCATGGCGGCCTCCGAGCGCTGATCGTCCGCGCGTCCGCCGCGTTCGGTGACGCGCGACGAGGCGACTTCCTGGATGATTTCCTCCAGTGTGAGCGCGGTCGATTCCACGGCGCCCGTACAAGTTGCGTCCCCGACCGTGCGGTAGCGCACCTGTTTCAATACCGGCGCCTCGTGCGGCAGCTTCGTGATGAACGGCATGTCCGCCAGCCATTGACCGTTGCGCAGGAACACCCTGCGCTCGTGTGTGAAGTAGATGCTGGGCAATGCCAGGTTCTCCTGCGCGATGTATTGCCAGACGTCCATCTCCGTCCAGTTGCTGAGCGGGAAGACACGGAAATGCTCACCCTGCTTCTTCCGTCCATTGAACAGGTTCCACAGCTCGGGCCGCTGGTTCTTCGGATCCCACTGGCCGAACAGGTCGCGGTGCGAGAAGAACCGTTCCTTGGCGCGCGCCTTTTCCTCGTCGCGCCGGGCGCCGCCGAAAGCCGCGTCGATCTTCAGCTCCTGGATCGCATCCAGCAGGGTGACGGTCTGCAGGACGTTGCGACTTGCGTTGGGGCCGGTCTCATCGACGCAGCGTCCACGATCGATCGAATCCTGAACGTAGCGCACCAGCAGCTCGGCGCCGGTATCGGCTACCAGCTGATCGCGGAACTCGATGGTTTCCGGGAAATTGTGGCCGGTGTCGATGTGCAGGAGCGGGAAGGGAAAG
>CBJLQC010000240.1:0-4966 GCA_966424955.1 uncultured bacterium
GCCTGGCCGTCGGCGATGCGCTCGGCACGACGCTCGAGTTCGAGCCGCCCGGCACCTTCACCCCCATCACCGACATGGTCGGCGGCGGCTGCTGGAATCTGCAGCCCGGCCAGTGGACCGACGACACCTCCATGGCGCTCTGCCTGGCCGAAAGCCTGGTCGAGCGCAGCGGCTTCGATGCGCGCGATCAGATGGAGCGGTACGTACGCTGGTGGCAACACGGTCATCTGTCGTCGACCGGCCGCTGCTTCGATATCGGCACCACGACGCGGGCCGCGCTGCAGCGCTACCTGCAGAGCGGCGAACCGTTCGCCGGGTCGACCGATCCGCAGAGTGCCGGCAATGGTTCGCTCATGCGACTGGCGCCGATCGCGATGTACTACCGCAACCAACTCGACGTCTGCATCGCCATGGCCGCGGACAGCTCGCGCACAACGCATGGTGCGCCCACCGCGGTGGATGCGTGCCGTTACTTCGCGGGATTGCTGCTGGGCGCGTTCAATGGTGCCGACAAAGCCGAGCTGCTGCAGCCACGCTATGCGCCGTTGCCGGGCACGTGGGAGCGTGCGCCGCTCACGCGCGCGATCGACGACGTCGCGGCCGGCTCGTTCCTGCGCAAGCAGCCGCCGGCGATCAAAGGCTCGGGGTATGTCGTGCAGTCGCTCGAGGCTGCGCTCTGGGCGTTCGCGCGCTCCGACGACTTCCGCGACGGCTGCCTGCTGGCTGCCAATCTCGGTGACGACGCGGACACCACGGCGGCGATTTACGGGCAGATTGCGGGCGCGTACTATGGCGAGGCGGCGATTCCGTCGGAGTGGCGGGAGCAGCTCGCGCTGCGCGACACCATCGAACATCTGGCAGACCGACTGTATGAAAGCGCGCCCGCTTAAGAACACGTACTGGGTGATCGAAGGTCAGCTGCTCGCCGGCGAGTACCCGGGCGACAAGAATAATGGCGACGCCGCGCGTGAAAAGCTCGCCCACCTGCTGGATGCCGGGATCCGCACCTTCATCGACCTTACCGAGCCACGCGAGCTGCAACCGTACGAGCCGATGCTGATGGAAATGGCGAGTGCGCGGCAGATCGACGTCGCCTATCACCGTTTCGGCATCCCGGACGTGGACGTGCCGCCCGACCCGCACCACATGAAGTGTATCCTGGACACCATCGAAGCGTCGGTTGCGGAGCAGCAGCCTGCGTACGTGCATTGCCTGGGCGGCGTAGGCCGGACGGGCACGGTGGTTGGCTGTTGGCTGGTGCGTCGCGGCGCACGTGGCGAGGACGCGCTGGTGCAATTGCAGGAGTTATGGAATGCATGTGAGAAGTCCGGCTGGCGTGACTCTCCGGAAACCCCGGAGCAGTGCGAGTACGTCAGAAGCTGGAAGGAGTAGCATCCTCGCGTTGACTGTCAGAGGGTCGCCGTATGTTGGATGAAGCAAATTATCCAGCGAGGTGACCCATGCTCGACGTCCGGCTCGGCAGTCCCCAGCAGTACCAACACCTCACCGTTTACCCGTTGCTCAGCGGCACCGACCGCGAGCTGTCCTACCTCCTGCTGATCCACGCGATCAGCGCCTCGCTGGTCGAGATCACCGAGAAGGGCGGCGGCACGGTGCCGACGCTGATCGCGCGCAACCAGGCCGATGAATCAGTACTGGTTCTCGATGGTGAGCAGCTGATCGGCGCGCGGCAGAACCGCATGACCAACCGCAGCATGCTGCTGCCCGCGCATTCGGAAACCGAGATCCCGGTCTTCTGCATGGAGCAGGGGCGCTGGCACCACGTGAGCAGCCAGATGTCGACGAAGCCGCACATGTCGCCGGCGAACGTGCGGCGCCAGGGCCGCAAGGTGGAAGCCGGCTACAGCGAGCGCGGCATGGCGGCCTCGCTGGATCAGCTGAGTGCCGCTCAGGGCGATGTGTGGGAGGGCATCCGGGCGTTTTCCGCCAAGCTCGGCAGCGATTCGGCGAGTGGCGCGCTGGACCGCGTTTACGACACGAACCTGCACAGCATCGACAGCTGGCTGCCGCACTTCCCGCTCGTTCCGGAGCAGGTCGGGCTGCTGGCTTTTGTGCGCAACCAGCCGATCGGGCTGGATCTGATCGGTGGGCGCGCGCTGTATGCCGAGCTGCATCAGCGGTTCCTCTATGGGTACGTGATGGATGCGCTGACGAGTGAGCCGAATGCGACGTCGGCGCCGGCCGTCACCGCCGAGCAATACCTGGCGCGCGTTCGCGATGCGCGGCACACGCCGGCGCAGACGGTGGGCGCCGGCCGTTACGCCGTGCTGAGCGGCACCGTCGTTGGCGGCGAACTGACCGACGATGAGCAGCTGGTGCACCTCTCGGCGTTCCCGCTGGACGAGCGCGACGTCGCCCCCGACCATCTGCGCGCTGTGCAACCGGTCGCGCCGCCCAGCCGTCGTCGTCGGCTGTAAGGGTGTGGGCAATCGAAGATTGATCTCCCGGCGGCATGATGGTATAATGTTCTTATAATTACACCATGGTGTAACGATGCCGCTGAACATCAAGAACGCGCAGGTCGAGCAACTCGCCGATGAGATTGCGCGCATGACGGGCGAGTCCAAAACGGAGGCTATCCGGCAGGCACTGCTGGAACGGCGCGCACGTTTGCGCCTGCACCTGCCGCTTGATCGGCGGCTGGATCGGTTGACTTCCTTTCTGGCGCGGGAGGTGTGGGGCCGCATACCGGCCGGGCAGCTCGGGAAGGCTCCCACGAAACGCGAGCGCGAGCGGTTGCTGGGCTACGGTAAGGAAGGCGTATGATCGTGGATAGCTCGGCGCTGCTGGCATTGGTGTTTCGCGAAAAGGGTCATGAGCTGCTGGTGCAGAAGCTCATCAGCGCGGAGGTGGTCGCGGCCGGCGCCCCGACCCTGGCCGAGACCGGCATCGTCTTGCAGGCGCGGCTCGGCAAATCAGCCGATGGCTTGCTCGAGCGGATGCTCGATGAGTTCGGTATCGAGGAGATTCCCTTCGGCGAAGTGCACTGGCGGGAAGCCGTCGATGCGTACCGCCGCTATGGGAAGGGAAGACACGCTGCCGCGCTGAACTTCGGCGACTGCATGACTTACGCGGTGGCCATGCTGACGGGCGAGCCACTCCTGTTCACCGGCGACGATTTTGCTCGCACGGACGTCAGACCAGCGTAGCCCGCTCCGGCGGCTCGTGACGACGTAGCCCCCGGTAGCTACCTTGGCTGCATGCGCGTCGTGGCATCAAGTTACGCATGAATAAGGAGATGGAGCCGCGCCACCTCGTCGCGGTCTGGAACCCGACCTACGCGATCGATGCGATGGATGAGCATCTGCGCATCCTTCTCGAATGGTTCGAGCGATTCCGCAAGAAGGAAGCGGATTGGGATGAGGTTTACGTGTGGTGGGCGCGGCTGCGCTCAGCCAATCGCCTCGAGCCGTTGCCGCACATGGACGATGTGCTCGCGCTGCGCGCGCAAATCGAGACCGGGCAGGAGACGCATCTGTATCTGACGGACTACCGCTCGCTGTATGTCGGTCTGATTGCCGAGATCGAAACCGAAGATCCGCTTGCCAACGATGAGTCCGACCACCTGCCGCCCTACGAGCACAACAAGCCGGCCGATGTCTATTTCATGCTGGAAGACATTCGCCGGCTGGTGGCGGACGATACCGTCGGCACCGTGCGCGAGCTTGCCAACCTCCTGAACGTCCACTATGACCGCCGGCCGGTCTCGCTGTATGGCGGCATGACCAACCTGCCGCTGATCGTCGAGCGGCCCGATGGCAAGCAATGGTTCAGCGACCGCGAGTTGATCGGCAAGTTGTGGGCGGAGCACGACGTCGCGCTGCGCGGCGAGACGGACCGCATGAGTCGGGAATTGCGCGAGAACCTGCTGGGCGACGACATCTGGTCGGCGCTCGAGCACGGCACCCGGATGTTCCTGGCGACCGGTGAGGCGACGTTTCGCGCGCGGCGGCAGGATCCGTCCTACGATTATTCGATGGTGGCCGTCGAGTTTGCCAAGGCGGTGGAGGCCGAGCTGAATGGAGTGATTTTTCCGGCGCTGCGCGAGCACTACTCGAAGGGCGACCCGGTGGGCCGGCAGATCAACGTGGATGGCCGCCTGCTCGACCTGGGAGCGGTGGTGCCGCACCAGACCCTGGGCACGATGATCAACCTGCTGCAGCACAACGAGTCCGTACGCCGCGGCGTGCGCGCGATGTTCACACAAGGGGACGCGCAGTTTCTGCTCAAGGAGGCGGCGGCGCACCTGGCGCCCATCGCCGCCAAGCGGAATCCCGCGGCGCATTCCGAACGGCTCTCGCGCGACGAGGCGAAGCAAATCCGCCAGCAGGTGCTGGGCATCGGCGAGTACGGGCTGATCTGTCGTATCGCGCGGCTCAAGATGTGAGTCGCGTTGGGGGTGGCGCCGCGTGGGTGTTGGCTGGGGACAGTAATGGGGTGCGGCTGAGATCGTGATTTACGGCAATAATGGATAAGCGGGGGCCGGATGGCGTGTCCGACCCCGGGTGCGGTGTCTAACAATGCTGCCGCGGGCAGCGCTGCTGCCACGTCTAACCCTGCTGCCGTGTCCAACACCGCTGCCGTCTCCAACAATCCTGCGGTATCCATTCATGCTGTAAATCACGACAGCGCGCCCACCCACTACCGTCTGTCTCCCGCAGCACACCCTTTCGCGTACCGACCGGTCCTGCGCCGTCCAGATTCGGCGCGCTCAGCAGCCACAGGGAAGTCGTCCGGCACGAATTACGCAGCCACCTCCGCGACGGCACGTGGAGCCCGCCGGCGTGGCTCCACAGCCGCCGAATCTCTCTCAAAGGAGGCATTCCAATGCGTGCAAAGACCAGGTTGCCCGCCTCGCTCATGGCGATCGTTTGCGCCTCGGCACTGGCGGCGTGTGCTCGAACTGATCTGGGCCCGGTCGGCGGCCCCGCGCCGGAGCCGCCGC
>CBJLQC010000241.1:0-4959 GCA_966424955.1 uncultured bacterium
CATTCGTCGGTCTGCTCGGCGAGCACTGCACCGACGAGCCGGACAATCGCGGCCAGTTCGTGATCCCCAACATCGCCGCAGGTCAGCAGACGGTGCATGCGGTGCTGATCGGGTACGGCGAGGCCAGCCAGACGGTCACCGTGGCCGCTGGTCAGTCGGTAAGCGTGAACTTCCGGCTGCGGCCCTCGGCGGTCGAGCTGGATGCGGTCGTGATCAATGCGGTGACCGGCCAGGCGCAACGCAAGCGCGAACTGGGTACCAACACCGCGTCGATCACCGCGGCCGACATCTCGCGCGCGCCGATCACCAAGATGGCGGACGTGCTGACCGCGCGCGCGGCCGGCGTCCAGCTGCAGGGCGCAGCCGGTACGGTCGGCACCTCACAGCGCATACGCATTCGCGGCGCGAACAGCATCTCGCTGTCCAACGACCCGCTGCTGTTCATCGACGGCATCCAGGTCAGCCAGAGCCGGGGCGGCTTCGGTGTGGGCGGCCAGGACTACTCGCGCATGAACGACCTCAATCCGGAAGACATCTCGAACATCGAGGTGTTGAAGGGACCGGCCGCTTCCGCGCTGTACGGAACGGCGGCTGCGAACGGCGTGATCCTGATTACGACCAAGCGCGGCCATGCGGGCGCGGCGCAGTGGCGCGCCTATGTCGAGCAGGGCTATAACGAGGACAAGAACCCGTATCCGACGAACTTCCTTACTTTCCAGACGCTGAACGCCGCGGCGCCCATGTTCACGACGCGCGGCAACCTGAACTGCACGGTGGTCAGCGGCGCGTGCACGGCGTACCTGTTCTGCCCGAACGAGAGCGCGGCGCGGGGCGTGTGCAACCAGGAAACGACGCTGGCCCTGAACCCGTTCACCACGGATGCGCTCACGCCGTACACGAAGGGCAGCCGGCAGAAGATAGGCGTCAGCGTGGGCGGTGGCAGCGAAGTCGTCAACTACTACCTCTCGGCGGATCGCGAGGCCGATGAAGGCGTGGTCGAGTTCAACGACCAGACCAAAGTCAACCTGCGCGCCAACCTGGGCGCGCGCGTCACGGACGAGCTGGGCGTCACGGTAAACGCCGGTTACACACGCACCGGTTTGTGGCTGAACTCGAACGACAACAACATTTTCAGCCCGATCATCAACGGCATCCTGGCGACGCCGTTCGTGTTCAGCGATTCGGCGAAGGCGCTCTCCACGCCGGGCACCCGCACGGGTACCGGCTTCGGCTACTTCATGAGCGACATCGAAGAGATCCTGACGCGGCAGGAAGTCGACCGGTTCATTGTCGGCAGCTCGGCGAACTATCGTCCGCTCGGCTGGCTGAACGTGAACGCCACGCTCGGGCTCGATTACTTCGGACGCGACGACCAGCTCACGCTGCAGCCGGGGCGTCTGCCGATCGCGGCCACCTATACGCCGGGCTTCCGGCAATCGCAGCGCACCAGCAACTACATCTATACGGCGAACGCGTCGGCCATCGCGCAGTTCAACCTGCGCCCCGAGCTCAGCCTGCAGTCGACGATCGGCGGCGGCTACACGCGTGAGCTGTTCGAGAGCACCTTCTGCTACGGCGTCGGCATCGTCGAAGGCACGCGTTCCTGCGCGGCCACCAGCTCGCTGTTCGCGGTCGACGAAGGCTTCACGGAAGTGAAGACGGTTGGCGCCTACCTGCAGGAGCAGCTGAACTGGCGCGACCGCGTGATTCTCGCGGCCAGCCTGCGCGGCGACGACAACAGCGCATTCGGCCAGGATTTCGGCTTCATCCTGTATCCGGGCGCCAGCCTCTCGTGGGTGATCTCGGACGAGGATTTCTTCCCCGAGCTGTCCGTGCTGAGCAACCTGCGCTTGCGCACAGCCTACGGGAAGTCGGGCCAGCGGCCGAACTTCCGCGATGCGGTCACGCTCTTCGAGCCGGTTTCCGCTACGCGCAGCAACCAGGAGCTGCCGGCGGTGCGCCTCAATCGCATTGGTAACCCGGGCCTCGAGCCGGAGCGCACCACGGAGATCGAAGGCGGGTTCGACATGGGCCTGTTCTCGGATCGGCTGTCTGCCGAATTCACCTACTTCAACAAGAAGTCGGTGGACGCGCTGATCCAGCGGCCCCTGCCGCCGTCGTACGGCCTGACCGGCGACGCGGCCAATACCGGTGTCATCTTCGACAACCTGGGCAGCGTCAAGAACTGGGGCACCGAGCTGGCGTTGAATGCACGCGTGTTCAACACGCCGAAGGCCGCACTGAACATGCGCCTGTCGGCCAGCACGCTGGAAAACCGCATTGAAGACCTCGGCGAAGACATTCAGCCGATCATCTTCAACCGCGGCGGCCAGATGCATAAGCAGGGCTTCCCGACGGGCGCGTTCCTGGGTCGCAACTACGAGATCATTGCGGACAGCCTGGCGTTACGGCAGGCCAATCCGGTCAACGGCCACGTGCTGCTGAAGCGCGGCGATGTGCGGCTAGTCGATAATGATCTGACGACGACGGCCAACGACACGGCGGTCTACCAGGGTCACGCGCTGCCGACCAACACGCAGGCGCTGTCGGCGGACCTGACGCTGTTCGGCTTCGTGACGCTGTCCGGGCTGGTGGAGCGGCGGGCCGGCATGAAGCAGTTCAACTACACCGAGTACTTCCGTTGCACGACCGGCTACAACCGCGGCGCTCAAGGTGGCGCGGGCGGCCAGTGCGCCGGCGTAGCCGATCCGACTGCATCGGTCGAGGAGCAGGCGCGCTTCATCGCGGCCCGCTTCTACAACACGCCCACCGGCTACATCGAAGACGCCAGTTTCGTCAAGCTGCGTGAGCTTTCGCTGACGCTGAGCACGCCCAACGCGCTGGCGTTGCGCGTACCCGCATTGCGCGGTGCCAGCCTGACGATTTCCGGGCGCAACCTGAAGACGTGGACGGATTACACGGGGCTCGATCCGGAGATCAACGAGTCGGGTGGCGGCGCCAACTTCACGCAGGGCGAGTTCAACACGCAGCCACCGCTGCGGTATTGGACGGCGCGCCTCAATCTGGTCTTTTGATGAGGAATGACTGAAACCATGATTGCATATAAGAAGAAGTTCATATGGCTCGCGGTGATGGCGGCTCTGCCCTTCTCCGCTTGCGATACCGACGACTTGCTGGAGGTCGAAGATCCGACCTTCGCCTCGCCGGGATCACTGCAGACGAAGGCGGGCCTGCCCACGCTGGTGGCGGGCGCGCTCGGCGATTTCCAGATCGCCTACAGTGGATCGGGCGGCGATGCATTCCTCTCGGTGGCATCGCTGATCACGGATGAGCTGCACTCATCCGACACCTTTACCACGCGTACCGCCACGGACCAGCGGGATCAGTTCCCTGCGGTCCAGGGCAACACTTCGGATGCGGCCTACAACCGGCTGCAGTACGCGCGTCGCTCGGCGCAGGAAACGGCCGCGGCGGTCGAGCGCCTGGCGGATGCCGGGAAGGCGGATCCCAACTATGCCACGCTGAAAGCCCTGGAAGCATACGCCATCGTGGCGCTGGCCGAGGGGTTCTGCGGCGCGGTACCGCTGAGCCAGGCAGCGGGCGGTACGCCCGGTGAGCTGGGCACACCGCTCTCCACTTCGGAGCTGTTCCAGGCCGCCGTCACGGTCTTCGACGAGGCGCTGGTCGGTAACGCCAACAGCAACCTGGCCAAGGTAGGCAAGGCGCGCGCGTTGCTGAACGACGGCAAGTTTGCCGAGGCCGCGGCGGCCGTCGCCGCCGTGCCGACCAGCTTCGTGCACTTCGTCGAGCATTCGGCCAACTCAGGTCGGCAGAACAACCCGATCTTCAGCCTGCAGGCGAACGGCCGTTACTCGATGTCGAACCTGGAAGGCACTACCGGGCTGCCGTATCGCTCGGCGCAGGATCCGCGTTTGCCCTGGGTACAGGATCCGCGCGGCGGTTTCGACAACTCGATCGCGCTGTATATCGACTTGCGGTATCCGTCCTTTGCCTCGGATGTCGTGCTCGCCGATGGCATTGAGGCCCGCTTGATCGAAGCGGAGGCCGCTCTGCGCGCAGGTGATGTATCGACCTGGCTGACGCGACTCAACGATCTGCGCGCCAACGTGCGTGCGCTCATGACGGCGCGTTACGAGGCGTACACGGCCAACGTGCCGAGCGCCAACGTTCCGAACACGACGCTGGCTCCGCTCACGGATCCGGGCGATCCAGCCATGCGGATCGACCTGATGTTCCGCGAGCGCGCGTTCTGGCTGTTCGACACCGGACATCGGCTCGGTGACCTGCGCCGGCTGATCCGGCAGTACAACCGGACGGAGGACCAGGTCTTCCCGACGGGCGCCTACCACAAGGGAAGTGTCTATGGTGATGACGTGAACTTCGTGATTCCGTTCAACGAGACGCAGAATCCGAATTACACGGTTGATTTGTGCGTCACGACACAAGCTTGATCTTACAACAAGGGCGCCGCAAACAGCGGCGCCCTTTCCCTCTTCACGTATTAACCACATCCCACTGGTGAAGTCGTGCCCTGAACATTGATCTGCTCATAATCCCAATATGGGCCACCATAGTCATACACTTCCGCGTAGAGCGCGTGACTCCCTGTTTCCGATACCGTTTGCGTGAAACTGGACACATACGCCACCTGGAAGTCCCACCCCATCCAAAGGTAATCGTATGGTCCGGTTCCTCCTGAGATCGAGACGTACCAAGTACACTCATAGCCGACTTGGACAAGCCGCGGACCGACGATTGTGATTCCGAAGGATCTGGCGGACTGCGGCGCCTTCACGTCCTCGGCAGGGCTGAACTCGCTAATCCACTCCGGGATTACGCCAAACGCAGGCCGGCCCCTGCCGGTCAGGTCCCCGCCTTTGGCTGTCACCTGTGCCGCGCTGGTGTGTAGCGCAGTGGCGACCAAGAAAACGACCATTCCCGTTGCTCCTCTCATACGAACCTCCGCGAGAATGTGGT
>CBJLQC010000242.1:0-4910 GCA_966424955.1 uncultured bacterium
AGCGCGACGCGGGTCGGGGCAAAGCGCAGGTTCTACCGCCACCCGCGCGGCGCTTTGGTTCCCGTGGCGGGCGACCAGCGATCCGCGCCGGCGCCCGCGGGCCCGCCCCGCAAGCTCAACGCTTGCAGCACTCAACGCCCGCGCGAAATCGCGCACGGACCCGCGTGAAAACGCGCACTTTTCGCTCTTCCGTTCTCTCCACGAAACCTCGGTTCTGCCCAAAACCTCAATCAGCGCAACAGTAATTGTCTTCCAGCGACGAGTTGGTACTGCCTTCGCCAATACAACTCAGCGCAACAAACGACATGACCTTCGCTGAGAGGCAAGTATGACAACCGCAAACGCAGTCGTTAACGAGATCCCGGGCGGGATCGGATTGGGTCGGGGGCTGGCCAAGCCGGGACGCACAGCCATCAGCTGGGCGATCGGTGGTGCCGTTGGATTGGGCGGCGTCGTCGTCGGACTGGAAGCGCTGACCGGGAACCTGAGCGGCAACGGATTGATCGTGACGGCGTTCGGCCTGTTCGCGATCGGCGCGATCCTCGGCTTCCTGCATGGCGCGGTGCTGGGCGTGATGGGCCGGCCGGCGGACATGACCTGGCGGCAGGCGGCGCGGAGCCTGGTGTTGGCCGCGCTGTATGCGATCCCGGCGCTCACGGTGAGCTTCCTGGTGGCCGGCTGGATCGCGCTGACACCCGTCGCGCTGTATACCGGCAAAGTCTTCCCGCTCGTGCTGGCGGGTGTGGCCTGGCTGGTCGGCGCGGTACTGATCAGTGGCGCAGCCCTCGAAGGCTGGCAGGCGCTGCGGCGCGGCTATGCGCGCTGGGCCGAGAAGCGCTACGGCACGCTGCTGGTAGCCGCGACGTTCGCGGCGCTGCTCGTCCTGTTTCTAGCCGATCGTCCGCAACTGTGGGGCTCGCAGCTCCGGCTGACGGAGGTCGGCGCCGTGTTGCTCGCGCTCAGCCTCACGCTCTGGCTGGTCGGGCCGCTCGTCACGCTGGCGCTGCGCACGGTCGGCATGGTGCGCGTGCCGGGCGCCGTTTTCGACACGCCACGCCGCGCGCTGCCGGGCGTCCTGCTCGGACTGGCGGCCGGCGTGGTGGTCGGACTGGCTGCCGTGCCGTACGCCGTCGTGCCGGCCACGCCGGCCGGTCCGGCCGGAGCGGTGGTGCTGTCGGTGAGCGCGGCGCTGTTCAACGAAGTGCTGCTGCGGCTCTTCCTGGTGACCACCATCGCGGCCGCGATCATCCGCTTCTACTCGGTACGGCGCAATGAAGCCATCGCGATTGCAGTCGTCGCGGCTGCGGCCGTGGAAGTCATGCTGCACCTGCCGGGCGTGATGATGATCGGCTTCCCGACGACGCTCGGCGCAGCGGCCTTCCTGCTGACCGCCGTGGTGCTGCCCGCGATCGTGTTTGGGTTCCTGTTCTGGAAGCGTGGCCTGACGACAGCAGTGATAGCGCATGCCACGGCGCTGGTCGCCATTGCACTGCTGGCTGCCTGACATAGATCGACCTTCAGCGAGGTCCTCGAGCGCGGCGGACGCAAGTCCGCCGCGTTCTACTTTTTTATGGCCGCAGAGAGCACGGAGAGCACGGAGAACGGGCTACTTGCGTGGCGAGGCCGAACCGCGGGTCCGCGGGCGCCGGCGCGGATCGCTGGTCGCGCGTCGCGGGAAACGAAGCGCGCCGCGGGTAGCGTCAGCAACTCTTTTCGAGTTTCCTGATGCCGCCAGTGTTAGATAAGATTTGATTTCGACAAGCGGTTTCTCGCGACCTTAATCGCACTTTGCCGCGACCCGGGCCCCGCTTCTTCTCCCGCGGCCCGCACCCAGCGCCCCGCGCCAGCGCCGGCGAACCCGCTCCTCGGTAAGACTGCCGGGCAGTGCAGACTCAGGGCCCCTTGATGTGGCAATCGCTGCAGCCGACCGGTGCCTTCTCGCCGGCCGCGGTTTTCTTCTTGTGGCAGTCAATGCACAGGCCGGTCTTGCGGGTCGTGTCGTGGTAGGCCTTGCGCAGGGGCGTGGTCATCGGCTCGGCGACGGGCGTGGTGTGGCACGCACTGCACTTCTCGACGATCTGCTTGCCGTCCGCGCTCGCTTTCGCCGGCTTTTCCGGCTTCGACTCGTGATGGCAGGTCACGCATTCGACGTCCTCCGCATGCGCGCCATGCGTGAACGTCACATTGCCGCGTTTCGCCTCGTAGCGGACGGTATCGGGACCCTGCTCCGCGGCCTGCGCGGAAAGCACGCCCGGCGCGAGCGGCAGCATGAGCAGCGTCGCGCTGAAAACGGCTGATCCAGCCTTCATGATGCCACGATCCTCTTCGACGTTGATATGCGGCTGCAAAGTGAATTACGCATAGCGCGCACGTCTGTAGGCGTGCCCCCGATTCACCGCGCGGCATTTCTCCGACAGCATCTGCATCGCGTAAATGCGTAATTGGTAGCACTGCGCTATTTCGCGCACTACTAGCAGTACCGACTATTACTTGGGGCGCTTTGCCCCGATTCTGATGACCTGGAAGTCGCAGCTGCACGGTTTGTCACTCAGGACCAAGATCCTGATAACCGTTATCGGCGCCGCGTTCGCTGCGCTGGGCGGTTCCACCTATCTGTCGTTCACTTACTGGCAAAAGGAAGCGCGCGCGGTCGCCGAGCAGCAGGCACTGCTGGCCGCGAAATCGACGCGCATGTCGATCGAAGGCGCGCTCAACCGCGGCGACTACGCGGAAGCGCAGGCCACGCTCAAGAAGATGGTGCGCGGCTCGGCGCTGACCGCCGCGCGGGTGCACGACGTCCGCCACGACGTGCTGCTTTCCAGCGACGATCGCGACCTGGTCACTCCGCGCGCGCGGGTGTGGATCCCGAGCGCGCGCGAGCTGCCGCGCGATGGCACGGCACGCGTGGGCGCGGGCGCGGACGCGCACAGCGTGCACGCCTTCATTCCAATCGGCAGCCGCCTGGACCAGGTGCTCGAGGTGGAGCTGTCGATGGCAGTGGTCGCGACCGCGATGGAGCGCGGCTCGCGGCTGGGCATCGGTCTGCTGATCGTTTCACTGCTGGTGGTGGCGCTGGTGCTGTACGCGATGATCCAGCGCGAGGTGGTGGAGCCGTTCGAGGCGGCGGAGAAGCTGGCCGAAGAGCGGCGCGTGCTGCTGGAGGAGCGCGCCGGATTCGCCGAAGTGGGGGAGCTGGCGGCCGAGATGGCGCACGAGTTCAAGCGGCCGCTGGCCTCGATCCGCAGCGCGGTGCAGCTCCTGGAGCAGGAATACACGCTGCCCTCGCACGGACAGACGCTGCTGGGCGGCATCGAGTCGCAGCTGGAGCGTCTGAGCGACACCATGCACGATGTCTTCGGGCTGGCGAAGCCGGTCGGCATCGAGACGGAGCCCATCGAGCTGGGTCGGGTGCTGGACAATGCCGTGCTGCAGGCGGCGCCCGCGGCCCACGCATCGCAAGTCCGCATCGAACGCGATTATGCCGACGTCATCACGATTCTGGGCGACGCGCGGCGTCTCGAGCTGGTCTTCACGAACCTCTTCAACAACGCGATCGACGCGATGGGCGCGGGCGGCGTGCTGACGGTGCGTGCCTATCGGCGCGACGCCGAGGCCGTCGTCGAAGTGCGTGATACCGGTGTGGGCATCGACGCGGCGCAGCTGGCGGAAGTCATGAAGCCGTTCTTTTCGACGAAGCCGACGGGCACCGGGCTGGGCCTGCCACTGGCCGCGCGCATCGTGCGCGCGCACAACGGCGAGCTGAGCATGGAGAGCACCAAGGGAACCGGCACGACGGTCACCGTGACCTTCGCGGCCGTGACGGGCATAGAGGAGATCCCATGGCAAGTGCGCGCGTCCTAGTTCTGGACGATGACGATCTGCTGCGTTCGATCATTACGGAGCGACTCGAGCGCAGTGGATTCGAAGTACTGGCGGTCGCGAACATCAAGGGTGCGCGTGCGCGCATCACGACCGATCCGCCCGACATAGCGCTGCTCGACGTCAAGCTGCCGGATGGCGATGGCACCGACCTGCTGCCCGACCTGGGTGAAGCGGAAGTACCGGTGGTCATGATGACGGCGCATGCGACCGTGCAGCTGGCGGTTTCGGCGCTGAAGCTGGGCGCGCGCGATTTCCTGGAAAAGCCGTTCAACCTGGACAAGCTGGAGGCCACGCTGCGCGCGGCGCTGGAGCTGACCCGTATGCGCCGGGAAGTAAAGGCGCTGCGCCAGCAGTTCAGTGCGAGCGGCGTGATCGTCGGCTCGAGCCCGGCCATGAACGAAGTGCTCCGGCTCATCGAAAAGATTGCGCCCGCGGACGCAACCACGGTGCTGCTGGAAGGCGAGACCGGCACGGGCAAAGGCGTGCTGGCGCGACTGATCCACCAGCTGAGCCCGCGCAGCAAGGGGCCGTTCGTCACGGTAACCGTTTCCGCGCTGGCCGAGTCGCTGATGGAATCGGAGCTGTTCGGCCATGAGAAGGGTGCCTTCACGGATGCGCGCACCATGAAGCGCGGCCTGGTCGAGCTGGCAGACGGCGGCACGCTGTTCATGGACGAGATCGGCGAACTTTCGCTGCGCGTGCAGAGCAAGCTGCTCCAGTTCCTCGAGGACAAGACCTTCCGACGGGTGGGCGGCACGCGCGACCTGGTCGTGAACACGCGCATCATCGCGGCGACCAACCGCAACCTCGAGCAGGAAGTCGCGGCCGGGCATTTCCGCTCCGACCTCTACTATCGCCTGCGCGTGGTTCCCGTGCGCATTCCGCCACTGCGCGAGCGGCGCTCGGACATCGAGGCGCTGGCCAAGCACTTCGTGCAGAACTTCAACAAGGAATTCGGCAAGCGGGTACGCGACTTCGAGCCGGCCGCGCTCGCGCTGCTGACCGGCTACGAGTGGCCGGGCAACGTG
>CBJLQC010000243.1:0-4906 GCA_966424955.1 uncultured bacterium
TTGCGTGAGCCGGGCGTGCGGACATGGGGGCGGATCCCGATCTGGGTCGAGCGGTGGGCGTCGACGTGGCCTTCTTCGACCAGATAGCTCGCCCAGTGCGCGGCGGACCGGCGGTTGCCGAGCCAGTGCGGACGGAGCGTCCGCACCGCGCTGAGTGCATCCTGTGAGCCGGCCTTGGCGATCTCTTCCTTCGTCAACACCGAGCGATCTGCAACGGGCGCGCGCGCGCTGCCCGAACCGCTGGCGCACGCGGCCAGCAGCAGCATCGGAATAATCATTAGCCGTTTCATGTAGAGCTCCGCGGATGGGCCGGCAGAATTCCGGCGACTCGTTGCCTTACTACCCCCGATTTCGTAGCAGGTTGACCGCCTCGAATTCGCGGACCAGGGCAGCGCGCTGCGCGGTCAGCTTCTGCCGCGTCCGCGGGTGCCGCGTCACATTGACGAACAAGCGCGCATCCTGCGCCACGCGGTGCCACCGTCCACTCCAGCGGTGCAGCACCCAGCCCAACAGTGGCAGTGCGAGTAATGCGGCCAGCGCTCCCGCGATTCCGAAGGCAACGAATGCTGCGCAGGTCCACGCGATCAGGGCAAGCGGCATCAACACGATGGACAGCCCCAGCTTGTAGGTAGCGACGCCGCTTTCCTCGACGGCGAGCCGGTTGACGATCAGCCGGTTCAAAGCATAGGGCGGATACCAGAAGATCATGGCCAGGGCGGCGAGGGGCAGTCCCACGCCGAGGATGACGGCTTCCCGCGCGATGTAGCGCAGCACCGCGCTGACGGGATAGTGCGGCGGCACATCGGCTTCGGCCGCGCCCAGCGCGTCGGCGAGCGCGCGATAGTGTTTGACGCTGCGGGCCAGGCGCGCATGCCGCGCCGGATCACGTTCGCGCAGCCACGCCAGTCCACGCGCGAAAGCCTGCAGGCGCGGGAGCCGCTCGCCCAGTCCTTCCGCCGTCCGCCAGGCGGCAACGCCCTTCTCGCGCGCATAGAGCCGTTCCGCGGTGTCGATCAGTGCCGCATCCTCGCGCGTGATGAGATTCAGCGTCAGCTCTTCGACCCGCCGTGCGAATTCGTCCGTCAGCTGCTTCACGGCCTGCATCGCATCGGCCTCATACGCCGCGCGGTAGGTGCCGATACCGAATGCTGCACCCACCACCGCGACGGCGCGGCCGCGGAAGAACGTCTTGCGCGTATATGTCAGACCAACCGGAACGATCTGCAGGCCCAGCCGCCAATCCGCTTCGGCTTCCGCGCGCAGCGCAATGCGCGCGGCGCCCGTCTTGAAGGGCGTGAGCTGCGCCTCCGAATGGCTTTGCCCTTCCGGATAGATCTGCACCGCATCACCCGCGCGCAACGCGGCCACGGCCGCGTCGAACGTGCGTTCGTTCTGATGCATCTGGTCGGGATGGTCCTGCCGGCGATAAACCGGCAGGCCGCCCAGCGCTTTCAGCACCGGTCCGATCAGCGGATGATGGAAGAGCGGCTCCTTGGCGAGCGGGCGCACCACGCGGCCGGCCACGCGGAACACGATGAGTGGATCGAGCAGTGCATTAGGATGATTGGCGACGATCAATACCGGGCCGGCCGGCACCGCGCCGCGCTGGTCCAGGACATAGAATTCCTGGGCAGTCCAGCCGGCGGCGGCCGTCACCCAGCGCGCGAGCATTAGTCGAAGATTTTGGCGAGCGGAATCTCGAGGCCGGGCAGCACATCGCTCGCGTTCAGCGACTGCGGCTGCGCTATGATCTGCACGTCCTGCACCGTGCGATGGACGGTCACCATCTTCACGCGCGGCCGGACGATCCACACGCGGCGCGTGCCGGCCTCGAAGTACTCGTGCACGCGCGCCGAGATCTCATCGAACTTGTCGGTCGGCGAAACGACGATCACCGCGACATCGGGCGCGCCCGGAAACGGCCCGACCGGCAGGCCGTCCGCCGGGATGGCCTCGTTGCGCACGATCGCCACGTCGGGTGTAGCGATCAGCTGTGGATCCTCCCGCAGCACGAACGCGGTACCGGTGGCAAAGCAGCGAGCCAGTGGCGTCTGGTCCAGAAAATTCCGGATCTCGTGCACGATGTTCGCGCACACCAGGCCATGTTCAGCCCCCAAATGCTCCCGCGTGTAATCGAGCGTCATTGCGAATTCCCCTGAGTGTTCGTGCGCCGGTATTCCGGCGGCGCCTCCCATGGCAGGTGCGGCACCGGATCATGCTCGGGCACATCGTACTGTTCGCGCAAGGCCGCCAGCCGCCGCTTCAGACGGTTGGCCACGTCGCCGTACGCACGCGCGCCGTAAACGTTATGCAGCTCGTGTGGATCACGCTCCAGATCGAACAATTCCCAGCGTCCGACTTCGTAGTAGTGGATGAGCTTGTAGCGCCGGTCGCGCACACCGTACTGCCGCTGCACCATGTGCCAGCCGGGGTACTCGAAGTACTGGTAGTAGATCGCATCACGCGCGCGATAGCGCTGGCCCGCAAGCAGCGGGCGGAAGCTCAGGCCCTGCATCTCGCGCGCGGCCGGCACCCCCGCGATGTCGAGGATGGTCTGCGCAAAATCCAGGTTCATCACCAGCGGCTCGACGACCTGGCCCGGCTTGACCACGCCCGGCCAGCGGACCAGCAGCGGGGTGCGGATCGACTCCTCGTACATCCAGCGCTTGTCGAACCAGCCGTGATCGCCCAGAAAGAAACCCTGGTCCGAGCTGTAGATGACCACGGTATTGCGGTCGAGACCGCGGCGCTCCAGCTCCGCCAGGATGCGGCCCACGTTGTCGTCGATGCCGGCAACCGCGCGCATGTAATCCTTGATGAACCGCTGGTACTTCCAGCGCACCAGCGCGGCGCCACTCAGCGCCGCGGCCCGGAACGCCTCGTTCTCGGGATCGTACCAGCGCCGCCACTCGGCCAGCTGCTGCTCGTTCAGATTGTTCGGCTCGGTCAGCTTGAGATCGCGCGCCATCAGATCCAGCGCGATGGTCATTTGCGGATCGTCCGTGCGGAACGCGCGATCGGCGCCCGCATCGAACAATGTTGCCGGCTCGGGCAGCTCGCCGTCGCGATACAAATGCAGCTGTTTCGGTCCCGGATCCCAGAAGCGGTGCGGCGCATTGAAATGCACCATCAGCATGAATGGCTTCGCCTGGTCGGACGCGCTATCCAGCCAGTGCAGCGCGCGGTCGGCAATGATTTCCTGCGTGTAGCCCGTGTAGCGCACGCTGTCCGTGGCGGAAACCAGCACCGGATTGTAGTAGGCGCCCTGCCCGGGCAGGATCTCGTAGCGGTCGAAACCGGCCGGCCGCTCGTGCAGGTGCCACTTCCCGATCAGCGCGGTCTGGTAGCCACCGCCCTGCAGCAGCCTGGGAAACGTCACGCGCGTCGAGTGCAGTGAATCCCGGTTGGTCAGCACGCCGCTCAGGTGACCATACTGTCCGGTCAGCACCGCGGCACGGGCCGGCCCGCAGATCGAATTGGTCGCAAACGCGTTGCGAAACAGCATGCCTTCCCGCGCGATGCGATCGAGGTTGGGCGTGGGCGGCAGATCGATCGCGTAGGGCAGCAGCTTGCGATAAGCCGAGACCGCGTGCGCGGCATGATCGTCCGCATAGATCAGGATGATGTTGGGACGGTCCTGCGCGAGCGCGGGCGGCGCCAGCAATGCGACGAGGACGAGGACGACGATGGAGGTTCGCATGCTCGCCAAGTTACCGCGCCGCGCGCCGCCCTGCGAGAGCGTCGTCGCAGCTCTCGCATCGCCGGACGGCTTGCCGCCCTGTATGTTTGCCGCGAGATGATCGAAATCGCATTGCCGGATTGGACGGCCGAGCTGGTCCGTTACGGGCGCGCCTATCCGACCGTGGAAGAGCGTATGCGCCTGGCCATCGAGTTGGCGCGCTATAACGTCGAGCGCACGGGCGGCGGCCCGTTCGGCGCGGCCGTCTTCGAGCAGGACTCCGGCCGGCTGGTCGGTGCCGGCGTCAACCTCGTGGTCCCGCTCAACAACTCGGTACTGCACGCCGAGATTGTCGCCTTCATGGACGCAGAGCAGCGGCTCGCCTCGTACACGCTCGCCGCGGATGACATGCCGGCGCACGAAATCGTGACGTCCTGCGAGCCGTGCGCGATGTGCCTGGGCGCCACGCTGTGGGCCGGCGTCCGGCGCATCGTTTACGGGGCCACGCGCGCGGATGCCGCCGAGCTGCGCTTCGATGAGGGCCCGGTCTTCCCGCAATCCTACGCGTACCTGGAAGCGCGTGGCATCAGCATCGCGCCGGAAATCCTGCGCGCGGAAGCGTGCGCCATCTTCGATCTTTACCGCGAGCGGCGCGGTCCGATCTACAATGCATAGACAGCCGGTGCACACCGTCTATGGCGGTGCCCACCTCTTCCGGGCCGACACGGCCCGCAAACTCGGTGACGCCGCGCTCCGCGCGCTCGACGAACACCTGGCCGACGCGGACGTTGTTCCCGATCTGTTCGGCATCGCTCCCGAACTCGCGGGTCCGTTGCTCGCCCGCGTGCGCGCCAAGCTCGAGCGCGAGCCGGTGGAAGACTTTCGCATCGATTTCGAGGATGGGTACGGCCATCGACCGGATGCGGAAGAGGATGGCGATGCGGCCGCCGCCGCGCGCCAGGTCGCGCGCGGCCTTCTCGAAAATAGGCTGCCGCCCTACCTCGGCATCCGCGTGAAGCCGCTCAGCCACGAGCTGAGCCCGCGCAGCCTGCGCACGCTCGGCATGTTCATCGATACGCTGTTCGCCGATGCCGACGCGAGCCTCGCCGATCGCTTCTTCGTTACGCTGCCGAAAATCACCGCGCCCGAGCAGGCTGCCCGCCTGGCGAATCAGCTGGCGCAGCTGGAGCAGCGCAACGGCCTGCCGGCAGGCGCGCTCCGCTTCGA
>CBJLQC010000244.1:0-4882 GCA_966424955.1 uncultured bacterium
GGCGGCAATGCGCCGGTTCGGCTCGGCTCGCGGCGTGATACCGGGGTATCCGGCGGCAGCAGCGTCGTCGAGTCGGAGCCGGGGCCGATCGGCACCTGCTCCATGTCAGGCGCCTCTTCGCGGCGGTCGCTCGGCGTACACGCCGCGAGTGTGAGCAGCAGCATCATGGCCACGCGGGTCATGCCCCGGCTTCGCGCAAAAAGCGCGCACGGTCTGGCACAAAATACCCGCCGCGCGCCGGGCCCGCCCCGGGCTCGTGCAATCAAGTGCATGTCTGCCAACCAATTAGCGTTGACCACCCCACCGGAACGGCGGTTGCCCTGCCCTCCTGTGCCACCTGCGGTCTGAAGGAGGATCAAATGTCTCTGAAATGGCTTCTTCTGATTGCCGCACTCGCAGCAGGTGCCATGGCCGTCGTGCGGACCGAGCCGCCCTTGCCGCCGAATGCAACCGCTGCCGACTCGCTGGACGTCGGGCAGGTCAGCATGGGCGCGCGTTTCCGTTACAGCGTCGGCTCCGTCGGCGTGGCGCTGATCGCGGGCACCATCCGCCGCAACGTGATGGAAACGGAAAGCACGCTGGCCGGCATGGGCAAGGCGATCACGGAGAGCAAGGGCTCGGACGGCATGCGGGCGCGCGAGATCGCGCGCAAAATCAAGTATGCCGACAGCCTGGCCGTCGAACACCTCTACTATGGCCGCCCCATCAACGCTGTCCGGCAAACCATGGAAGCGAAGAGCCTGCTGAACGCGGTGCGCACCAACCTGCGCCAGCAGATCTAGCCGGCTAGCGACCGTTCGTTAGTCCAGCTCACGCACGGACTCGTCGATCAGCAGCAGCACCGTGGCGGCGGCCAGCAAGTGATCTTCGACAGCCTCGGCCGAGAAGATCACCTGCCGCTGCCCTGTGGTCTGCACGCTGGCTACCGTGCGGCCGTCGCCGGCGAGCTTGATGTAATAGCCGCCGGTCGGCCCATGCTTCGTGCTGCCCAGCGCGATGCCCACACCTGCGATCGTATAGCTCGTTGCCCCCACCAGCTCGCCATTCAGCGGATGGTCGGGATCACCGCTCAGCGTAAGCCGCCATGACGCGCGGCCGCTGCCTTTCTCCAACAGCTCGCAATCCAGCTCGGCCGCTTCGTCCGCGCTGATCTGCACGCCGCCCGGCGCCCCGACGTTGGTCGCTTTCGCCGACAGCGAGCACCCGCCGCTGAATACGGTGCGGTCGGCGCGCGTGATGACGAACGAATAATTCTGTCGCTTGCGCGCCGTGCTCATCGCCGCGACCGCGGCGTTGCGCTCCTGCGTCGGGCCGCGCTCGATGCGGACGACATAATCGCCGACCGTCATGCTGTTCTGATCGAAACCGGTTGCGCCCTGCACCGCCAGCGTAGTCGCCGATGTCAGGTCGGAGGGTACCGGGAGGACGTAACTGGTGCATGCGCTGATGGTCAGGAGCGGCGCCAGCACCGCCGACAGGTTCTTTATGGTCATGCGCTGAAAATGAGCCTATTGCCATGACCGCGCCACGGCATAACATTGGCCGCCGCCATGAAGTTGATCCACCTGGTCCTCGCGCTGTTCTCATTCGTCCAACCGCTGAGCGCGCAAATCCTGCTGACCGTCCGTGCCGACGGGCAGGAGTATGCGTTGTCGCGCACAAGGCTGCCGCGCATGTTCGCGGCTGATTCCGCGCCGCTGCGCAACACGTTGTCGTGGCGCGCGCTGCGGACCGGCATGGAATGGAGCGAATTCACGGCCGAAGCCGGCCGGCGCGGCGTCGACGTGCGCGTTACCGTGCTGCGCGTCCAGCCGGCGTGCTTCCAGTTCTCACTTGTGCAACGCACGCGCGCCAATCGCATGACCGGCGCGTGGAACGTGGCGCTGGTTCCTGACTCAGTGGTCCTCGCCCTGAATGCCGGCCAATTCAAGGAAACCGGACCCTGGGGCTGGCTCGTCCTCGAGGGCAGCGAGCGCCGCGACCCGGGCTACGGTCCGCTCTCCGTCGGTATCGCTTTCGACAGCACGGGCGGCGTGCGCTGGATTCCGTTCCGCGATCTGGCGGCCGCGCGTACCGATGCCTCCGTCCGTTTTGCCTTCCAGTCGTATCCGGCGCTGCTGCTCGATGGCCGCGTGCCCGCGCTGGCCAGCGCACCACCCTTCGTGGACCAGCATCACCGCGATGCGCGGCTGATCCTGGGGCAGGATGATGCGAGCCGTCTGCTCGTCATCCTTACCCGCTATGACGGTCTCGGGCGCACCGGCGCCCGCGTCCCGATCGGTTTGACCCTGCCCGAAAGCATCGTGTTGGCCGGCGCGCTGGGCGCGCGCCACGCCGTGATGCTGGACGGCGGCATCTCCGCGCAGTTATTGGTTCGTGATCAAAGCGGCGCAACACGCACCTGGAAAGGCTTGCGTGACGTTCCGCTCGCCCTGATTGCCACACCCCGTTAACCCCCCATCCCCAAGGAGTTCTATGCGTTTCCGTTCGACGTTGCTGGCGCTGGTCGCCGTGTTGGTCACGGCCGCCGGCGCGAGCGCACAATCGATCACCGACGATGTGCTGGCCGCCTTCATCAAGGGCCGGCAGGCCGAGCAGCCCGAGCTGGACAAGGTCGGCGCGCAGCTGGATGACCTCGACAAGAAGATCGATGACTGGCGCAAATGCGCCGAGGTCATCAACGAGACGATGTCCGGGCTGAAAGCGAAGGTCGCGCTCAAGGCCAAGTGTGGGGCGACCAGCGTGGATGGCTTCACGAAGGATCGCGCGAAATTGCTGGCCGCGCCCGAGAAAGCCGGTGCCGCGGCGTCCGGCATGGACCTGCGCAAGTACGCCAAGGTCAAGGAAAGCGTGACCATGTATCTCTCGGGCGATCGCAACTTCGGCGACAGCGAGCTGAAAGCGTTCGCCAATCACGCTAGCGCACTTTCCGATGCCATGGGCATGGCACTGGCGAAGGCATCGCCCGCCGGAGGCGGCGGCGGTGCCGTCGGGCGGCGCGTCGGCAATGCCCTGGGTGGACAGATGCGCATGTTCACGCCGGACATGACGTGGGCGTACGTCGGCTACTTGTGGGGCATCATGTACATGTCGGGTGCAACCATGTTCGAGACGGCGTATCAGCCTGGTCAGTGGACGCGCTGGGAGATCAGCGATGCTTCACAGCCCGATCAGAAAGTCGTGCTCGAGCGCGCCCTGATCAGCCGTGAGACCGACAAGAGCGAGTGGTGGCGCATCAAGACCATCAATACATCACCGGAATCCACCGACACGATCACGCTCGAATCGCAGTTCAAGCCGCTCGACGCGGAAGGCATGAGCATGCAGGTCGTCCGCATGCGCGGTAAGCTGCCGGGCGATACGGAAGGCAAGGAGCTGATGGTGCCCGAGCACCTCAACATGCTCTCCATGAGCGCGTTCCCGATGAAACCCACCAAGGAAAGCATCGCGGGCGCTACCGTGGGCACGGAAACGGTCAATGTCGGCGGCAAAGGCTACTCGGCCAAACACGTGAAGTTCGGCGCCGGCACCGGCCAGATGGAGTGGTGGCTGGCCGACAGCGCGCCCGGTTCGGTCGTTAAGGTGCAGTTCTCGGGACAGGAAGCCGATCAGAAGTGGATCATGCAGATGGTCGGCTCCGGCACGGGCGCGAAGAGCGAGCTGGGCGTCAAGTAGCCGGAAGCCGGAAGACGAGCGCGCCGCGAATTCGTAGCATCCTCCTCCCCAGGATCGTTGCTGCGAATTCACGACGCGCTCGCTGAATTAGGACCGGCGGAGAACCCACGCGAGGAAGGTGGGTAGTTCGAGGTTCCCGCCGGCCCCGGGGCTTAACCGTTAGTCATCGTCGTGGCTGCGGCCGCTGCGATCGTCGTCTTCGAAGGCATCGAAGCTCGTGTTGATGTTGCTCGCCAGCCGCGAACGCGCGTCCAGCGTGAGGTTGAGCAGATCGATGGCCGAGCCGTTCTCGTTCGTGAACCAGCCGCCGATCTCGACGGCCACCGTCAGGTTCGCGGCCGACGTCTCCGTGACCACCAGCGGCGGCCGGATCTCGGTTTCCAGATCTTCATCCACGGCGACCGTCACGTCGAATGGCTGGCCATCGAACGTCCCCTGGATGCGGACCGTATTCACCTTCATCTCCAGCTCGGTATAGACGCCCGGGATCAGCGTCGTGGTAATCGGCGTGACCACCGCGCCATTCACCGGCAGGGCCACCAGCACCTGCGACCCCTTGGTCTCCACTTCCGCGCTGTCCTCGCCCTCGACTTCCAGCTCCGACAACGTCAGCTCGACGCGGCTCACCGCGATCACGTGACCGCCGACCGTCATCGGATTTTCGACCGGTGTCAGTGCGCCCGTAACCGACGCTCCGCCGACCGCCGTGAAGCTCAGGGACGTACGACCGCCGTTGTCCAATCCGACGCCATCCTGGCAAGCCGCGAGACCAAGGGCCGCAGCTGCGATCAGGCCGAGTTTCCCAAACATCCTGTTCATATCTCCTCCAAAAAGGTGTCCGATCTCGGCCTCGCTTAAGGCAAGTGGCGCGGCACCGCGGTCCGCATCCGGCTAAGCGCTTATCCGCCAACAATTTTCGCTCTCGATAACGGGCTTGCCGGGCGCCGTGGCGTCGTATCAAAATGAGACGGTGCGTTACGAAACGATCGTCGCGATCCAGCTTTCCGACTCGTTCGGCCAGTTGCTGGCCGCCGAGGCGCAGCGGCGCGACCTCACGCTGGCCAACCTGCCCGCGCCGGATCCGGGCGAGCTCGCGCGCGCGGCTGCGGTCCTGGTCGTGGCGGGTGGAGTCGAGGAAGAGGCGGCGTCGCAGGTGGCGCAGGTGCGCGCCGTCCATGCCGGCCCGCTTGCCGTAATTGGCGCGGCC
>CBJLQC010000245.1:0-4879 GCA_966424955.1 uncultured bacterium
CTTCGCGTGCTTCGCGCCTTCGCGGTGAAATCCAACTCTTCGCGTGCTTCGCGCCGAATTCCAACTCTGCGCGTGCTTCGCGCCTTCGCGGTGAAACCCTGTTCCTTCGCCGGTGAATTCTCCTCACCGTCCGAACAGTTTCCGGAGAATCTCCGAACGCATGAGCAGGCCCACCAGCTCGGCGTCGTTGACGACCGGACACTGCTCGACGTTCTTGTTGATCATCAGGTTGACGGCTTCGGGCAGTCCCATTTCTTCGGGGACGCAAAGCACCGAGCGGGTCATGACGGCGCGCGCGGTGAGGTGTTCCTCTTCGGGGATCTCGCCGGCGCGCGGGATGTGCGGCAGCAGCGCGCGCATGACATCCCATTCCGTCAGGATACCCAGCACCTGCCTGGCCTCGCCGACGACGACTACCGCGCGCGTCTTGCGTTGCACCAGCAGGTCCACCACCACGTGGATGTTGGTATCCGGCCCGACGGTGGAGACTTCGCGGGTCATGAGATCGCGCACGGTCAGCTCGGGCTCGATCTTCAGGGCCTGCAGCTGGGGGAGTCCCGCAATGTCCTGCGGCGTTTGCGCCTGGGTGATCGCGCTGACGACGTCGTCGTTGCTCAGGATGCGGGCGAGCGCGGCGACCGTCTGGAGATACCGGGTGGCGGCGGCGGGTGGCGCGAGGATGAGCACGACCACGCGGGGCGCGTATTCGAGACCGGTGTCGCCGGTGGAAAGCGGTGCCGGCGCTACGCCGATGCTGACCACGAGCTTGCGCACGGCCTCGGTGCGGAAGTGCGGCAGGATGACACCCCGCCCGAGCGCGACCACGTCGCGCGGGCGCGAGCGCGCCAGCTGCTGCTCGAATTCGGCGTCGGGCGTCACCACACCACCATCGCGGAGGCGCTGCACCATTTCGTGCAGCGCATCCTGCACCGTCGTGGCGCGCAGCGGTACGGCGATGTGTGCCGGCTGCAGATAGTCAGCGAGCCGAACGTTGGTTGGCACGATGCGCCTAAAGCACTTTACCGATCAGGCCGACGACATCGGACGGCTTGCGCATGACGGCGATGCCGTTGTCCTCGAAGGCCTGCATCTTCTCGGCCGCGGTGCCGGCCGATCCGCTGATGATGGCGCCGGCGTGTCCCATGCGTCGTCCGGGCGGCGCGGTTTGTCCCGCGATAAAGCCGACCACCGGCTTGCTCACGTTCTTCTTCACGAACGCCGCGGCCTCCTGTTCGTCGGTGCCACCGATCTCACCCATCATCACGATCGCCGTCGTCTCCGGATCCGCTTCGAATGCGGTGAGGCAATCGATGAAGTTGGTGCCGATGATGGGGTCACCGCCGATGCCGACGCAGGTAGTCTGGCCGAAGCCGGCCATGGTGAGCTGATAGACGATCTCGTACGTCAGGGTACCGGAACGCGAAACCACGCCGACCGGTCCCGGCTTGGCGATCTGGCCGGGCAGAATGCCGACCTTCGATTTGCCGGGCGACAGCAGGCCGGGGCAATTGGGGCCGAGCAGGCGCACACCGCGTTCGTGCACGAAGGGCCACACCCGCGTCATGTCCAGCACGGGAATGCCTTCCGTGATGGCGACGATGAGCTGCACGCCGCTCGCGGCCGCCTCCATGATCGCGTCCGCCGCGAATGCGGGCGGCACATAAATCACGGATGTATTGGCGCCCGTTCCCTGGACGGCCTCCTCCATGGTATCGAAGATGGGCGCGCTCTGGCCGTTCGGCCCATCGAACTTCTGGCCGCCCTTGCCGGGCGTGACACCAGCGACTACGCGCGTCCCGTATTCCATCATCGAGCGCGCATGGAACGACCCGTCACGCCCGGTTATGCCCTGCACCACCAGCTTGGTGTTCTGATCTATGAAAATCGCCATCGCTCAGGCCGCCTTATTCGCCAGTTCCACTGCTTTTTGCACGACGTCGTCCATGGAAGTCGTCGCGCTGAATCCCGCCTTCTCGAGAATTTCGACCGCGATCTTCTCGTTGGTGCCGGTCAGCCGAATGACGAGCGGCACCTCGATCTTGATGCGGCGCGTCGCTTCGACGATGCCATTGGCCACATCGTCGCACCGGGTGATACCGCCGAAGATGTTGAAGCAGATGACCTTCACGGCGGGATCCGCCGTGATGATCTTCAGGGCATTGACCACCTTCTCCGGATTGGACGAGCCGCCGATATCGAGAAAGTTGGCGGGCTCGCCGCCATAGAACTTGATCAGGTCCATGGTAGCCATGGCGAGGCCGGCACCATTGACGACCGCGCCGATGTTCCCGTCCAGCTTGATGAAGGTCAGGTTCGCCTCGCGCGCCGTGGTTTCCGCGGCCGGCTCGGCGCTGGTGTCGCGCAGCGCGGCGATCTGCGGACGGCGGTCCAGCTCGTTGTCGTCGATGTTGAACTTGGCATCCAGTGCCTTGACCTCGCCCGTGGGCGTGGTGACCAGCGGATTGATCTCGGCCAGCGACGCGCCGCTCGCCATGAATGCGTGGTACAGCTGCGTCAGAATCTTCGCCGCCGCGCGCTGCTGCGGCAGCTCGTCGTACAGGAAGGTGGCCAGGTTGTAGGCCTCGAAGGGCAGCAAACCGTAGCGCGGATCGACGCCATGGTAGCGGATCTTCTCGGGCGTGCTCGCGGCGACTTCTTCGATGTCGATGCCACCCGCGCGGCTGACCATGAACACCGGGCGCTTCGTCTTGCGATCCACGATGATGCCGACGTATGCCTCGCTCTGGATGTCTTCGGCGGGCGCCACCAGCACCTTCTGGACGGTCAATCCCTTGATCTGCATGCCGAGGATCTTCGCGGCGTGCTCGCGCGCTTCCTGCGGATCTTTGGCCAGCTTGACGCCGCCCGCCTTGCCGCGCCCGCCCGCGTGCACTTGCGCCTTGATGACGACCGTGCGCCCCAGCCGCTTCGCGATCGCTTCGACTTCGTCGACCGTGCTCGCGACATCACCGTCGGGCACATTCACGCCGTGCGTCTTCAGGATCTCGCGTGCCTGATATTCGTGAATATTCATTAAATGTGAACCGTCGTCTTCTGGTTATGGTTCAATTACAGTACCGGCCGCGCCCTGCAGCGCCTCCAGTCCCTGATCGAGTCGTGCGATAATCGCTTTTCCGCCGCCGGCCGCGACGAATGACATGCCGGCCTCGACTTTGGGCGCCATGCTGCCCTTTCCCAGCTCGGTGCCCTGCAGCAGCTGCTCGGCTTCGGACATGTTGAGGCGATCCAGCTTGCGCTGCTGCGCCGTGCCAAAGCCGGTGAAGACACCATCGACATTGGACAGGATCAGCAATACCTCCGCGTCGATCGCCCGTGCGAGGACGGCAGCGGCGCGGTCCTTGTCGATGACTGCATCCACGCCTTCCAGCCGCAGCACCGGATCGCGGTAGACCGGTGTGCCGCCCCCGCCCGCGGCGATGACGATCGTGCCGCGCTCGATCAGCCGGCGAATCTGCTCGCGCTCCACGATGTCGCGCGGCACGGGTGAGGCTACCAGCCGGCGGTAACCTTCGCCTTCCGCGCGCAGCGTCCAGTTGAACTGCCGCTGCAGCGCGCGCGCCGTCTCCTCGTCGAGCACGCGCCCGATCGGCTTGATCGGGTCGTGCGTGGCGGCATCGTCGGGATCGACCAGCACCTGCGTAATCACCGTCACTACATCCCGTTCGATGGCAGCGCGCTCGAGGGCGTTCTGCAACGATTGCTGAATCATGTAACCGATCCAGCCGGCGGTACCCGCCACCAGCACGCCCAGCGGCAGCGGCGGCAGCGCGGCGCGCGCCATTTCGTTGCGGTACAGCTCATCACCGATCTGCGGACCGTTGCCGTGGACAATGGCGATGCGCCACCCCGCGCCAGCCATGGCTACAATGGGCGCCAGGCTTTCGCGTGTATGCGCGAATTGCTGGTGAATGTCACCGCGCTCGCCCTGCGGCAACAGCGCGTTCCCACCGAGGGCCACGACCACGGTGCGGCTCTGCAGCCCGCGGATCTTATCGGCCATAAGTGATTGCAGCAACCGTCACTGCGGTTGTGAGCGCAGGTATTGACGCAGCTCGTTGAGGTGGCGGCCGAATGCGGCGAAATCGCCGGCACGCAGCGCACGTTCCGCCTGGTCGAGGAGCTCGAGGGCGCGCCTGGACATGGTCCCCGCGGCCGCGGTGGGCGCGGCCGTGCGCGGCGTGGGTTGACTCGGGGTGGCGGGCGGGGCGGTCGTGCGGCCAAAGACCGCGCTGACGGCCTCCTCCAGCGTAGTCGCCATGGCCACGCGTGTGCCATCACTGACAATGATCCGCTGCAGCTCGGGGATGGGACTGCCCTGTGCCGAGAGGAAGAGCGGAATCATGTAGATGAAACCACTGTCGATCGGCATGATGCGCGGCCGGCCGAGCACCACCTGTCCCGACTGCCGCCACAACGTGAGGTTGGGCCGGATGGCGGCGTCCTGTTCGACGAGCGTTTCCACCTGTCCGGGACCCGCGATCAGCTGGTTGCGCGGCAGCTCGAGCAGCGTCAGCTCGCCGTAGCGGGCGGGCTCGTTCTGCACGATCAGCATGGCGGTCATGTTGCGTCGCTGGCGGGCGATGAAGGGCGCCGACAACACGTACGTCGGCTCGGCGGCACCGGGCATACGCATCATCTGGTAGACCGGGTTGAACTCGAGCGACTCGGTACCCGCGCTCTCGCCTGTGCTCGGCAACTGCCAGACGTCTTCACCGCGATAGAAAGCGTCGGCGGTATCGAGATGATACTGTCCGAGCACCTGTGCCTGCTCGCGCAGGTACATGACCGGATAACGCACGTGCGTGTGCAAGTCCGGCGGCAGCTCGGACACCGGCCGGAACAGCGTCGGAAAGACCCG
>CBJLQC010000246.1:0-4871 GCA_966424955.1 uncultured bacterium
ATGGCAGTCCGTGAGGCGCCGGTGACCGGGCAGGGTACGCCCAATGAGGATGCGGTGCATCAGAATGCGGCAGGTCCGGTTGCAGCCCCGGCCGAACCGCCGACCGCCGCGCCGGCGCCCGGGCCGTCGGCCCAGGTGGCCGATGCGAGCGGCGCGCGCCGCGAGCGCGCCGACCAACGCGCGGAAGCCGAACGGGACATGTCGGGTCAGGCCGGGTTTCTGGCGGGCCGCGCGGCTAACGCGCGCGTGGCCGAAGCCGACGCCGCGCCGGAGCTTGCCGCGAAGGTGACGGCGGAATCCATCGCCGCGGCGCCGGTCCTGAGAGGGGAGCACATCACTTCCGCCGAAGCCGAGCGCCGCGGGCTGGAGATTCCTCGCATCCCGGAGCTGCCGATCGCGCGCGTAGTCCTCAACGCCGACACCACCTCGGTCGTGCACACGCTGCCCGACGGCCGGCTGGTCACACTCATCGCATCCGCGGCCCCGCCCGCCCAGCCTCGCGCGTTACGCGAAGCGGCCGCCGAAGCCGCGCCGGCTGCGCCGCAGATGGCAAAGACCGCAGCCCCGCCCGCGATCGTCGTGCGCGTGCGCAACAAAATCGTGCGCGTTGCCGGAGACCTGCCCGCTGATTCGCTCGCCGCGCTGGCGGCCCGAGTTCGTTAGCGAACCCCCACCGCAATCGCCACCACGACGGCGATCATTCCCAGCAGGAACAAGGCGGCCAGCCGCCAGGAAACGAAGCGCAGCCATTCGCCGAACGGTACGCCCATGGCGGCCAGCATGGCCATCAATGCGCCGTTGGTGGGAATGATCAGGTCCACCGTGCCGATCCCGTATTGATAGGCGAGGACGGTGACCTGGCGGGCCAGTCCGATGAGGTCGGATACGGGCACGAGCACCGGCATGGTGAGGACCGCCTGGCCGCTGCTGCTCGGCACCGGCAAGTGGATGAGGGCATGGGCCACCATCATGCCCAGCGCCGACAGCGTCGGCGGCAGGTCCGCAATGGGCAGAAACAGCGCATAGACCAGCGTGTCGATGATGCGGCCCTGCGCAAGCACGATGTAGATGGCGCGCGCGAAACCAATGACCAGCGCGGCGAACGCCATGCTGCGGAAACCCTCGACGAACGCGTCGGCGGTGCCGTTGAGCCGCAACCCGCCCAACAATCCGGCCACCACGCCCATGATGAAAAACAGCGCGGACAGGTGATCGAAGTCCCAGCCGAAGCGCATCACCCCGATCACGAACATGACGAAGGTGGCCACGACGGTAGCCAGGATGAACGCGTGCCGAACGTCGAGATGTTCGCCGCCCGTGATCTCGACGGTCGTGGGCGCGGTCTTGATGCGGTGCGCGTAACGCATGGTCGCGACGATCCAGAACAGCATGGCCAGTCCGAGGAAGATCATGCGATAGGCTGAGCCGGAAAGGAGCGGTACCCCCGCTACCTTCTGCGCGATACCGACCATGAATGGATCGATCGGGCTGAACGCAGCTGCCACCGTCGCGGCGCCCATGCTGATGGCGACGCCGACCACGGCATTGTAGCCGAGCCGGCGCGTGAGCAGGAGCATGACCGGCACGAAGGCCAGCAGCTCTTCCGACATCTGCATGAGCGCGCCGCCCGCACCAAAGACCAGGCACGCAACGGGGATGACTACTGCCTGGCGGTTCTGCAAACGATGCACGAGCCAGTTCACGCCGAACGTCAGCGCTCCTGTTTTTTCGACAACGGCGAACGCGCCGCCGACCAGGAAGACCAGGAAGATGACCGACGCCGCGTCCACCGCGCCGCGCGGGATGGCAACCACGGCGTCGAAAGGACGTACCGGCTGTTGCTCGACGCGGTGGTAGGTGCCGCCCACCACCACCTGCCGCCCGGTCACAGGATCGTCACGCCGCTGATATTCGCCGGCCGGCACGATGTAGCTGGCTGCAGCCGCGAGCAGCCCGAAAACGACCAGGAGGACCAGCACATGCGGAAAGCGGGGCCGCATCAACCCTGCTTTTCGAACTTCAATGATGCCGAGTTCACGCAGTACCGCATCCCGGTAGGACGCGGTCCGTCCGGAAAGAGGTGGCCGAGATGCGCGTGGCAGGCCGCGCACACGATCTCGGTCCGGCGCATGCCGTGCGAGTTGTCGGGCGCGGTCTCGATGTTTTCGGCCTGCGCCGGTGCGTAAAAGCTCGGCCAGCCGCTGCCCGACTCGAACTTGGCGTCGCTGTCGAACAGCTCGGTACCGCAGGCGGCACAGCGGTACATCCCCTTCTCATGGTTCTCCAGATACTCGCCAGTGAAGGGCCGCTCCGTGCCCTTTTCCCGCATAATGCGGTACTGTTCCGGGGTTAGCTCGCGCCGCCACTCCGCGTCCGACTTCTCTACCCGATCGACCATCATGCCCCCTTTTTTCCGTGTAAACCTGTCCAAACGTCAGCCTTTTCCCTACAGAACGACCCCTCGCACGCTCTTATTATGGTGGCGCTTCCGCAAGGGACGGCGGAAGTCTCGACTCCGGTCGAAAAAGGGGGTAGCACGCAGAGACCGGTGGGTAAAACCACCGGTCTCTTTTTTGTCAGGATCTGGCTTACCGCAATACGCCTCGGGCCTTACAGAACCAGCGATTCGTCTCAATTATCATTATTCCTATGTCGCCTGTGAAAAACGCCTTGCTGCGCACGGTCCTCAGGGTACGCCTGTTCTACAAGATCATGTTCGCCAACCTGGCGATCGTGCTCACGGTGTCCGTGGTCGGTGCCACCGTAGCCCAGCGGGTGGCCGGTACGCAACGGCTGGAGAGCATGGTGCTCTTCGGTTTCCTGGGCGGCATTGCCGTGGTGGTCGCGAATGCGCTCATCCTGCGGGTGGCTCTCTACCCGCTGGAGGCCCTGGAGAGCGCCGCGCACCGGGTGAGCGCCGGCGACCTGTCCATGCGCGTGTCTTCGTCGGTCCTGGCCGACCGAGACACCGAGGAGCTGATCGCCACCTTCAATCACATGCTGGATGTGATCGCGGAGTCGCGCGGCAAGCAGCGCGACCTCTCGATTCGGGCACTGCACGCCGCGGAAGAAGAGCGTAAGCGCGTCTCGACGGATCTGCACGACAAGACCGCGCAGACCCTGGCCGGGCTCCTGGTTCAGCTGAGCCTGTTGAAGAGCGTCAAGGACCCGGATACGCGGACGAAGCTGCTCAAGGAAGCGTCCGAGCAGGCCGCCTTCGCCATGGAAGAGGTCTACCGTGTCGTGCAGGCGTTGCGGCCCCCGGCGCTCGAGCTGCTGGGATTGCAGGGCGCGATCGAGGCCTATGCCCGCACGCTCGGCGACCAGAATGGGATCGACATCGAGGTCGATGCCGAAGAGGTCAAGGGCGCCCTGAATGACGAGAGCGAGATTGCCACCTACCGGATCGTGCAGGAGGCCCTCTCCAATGTCGTTCGCCACAGTCAGGCGACGCGTGCGACGGTGTATCTGCGGCGTTCTGCAGACGGCGTCGTTGTCACAATTGACGACAATGGTGTAGGATTCGCTACGGAAGACACGCTGCGCAGCCCGCGCAGCCTGGGGCTGTTCGGCATGCAGGAGCGAGCCTCCTATCTGGGCGGCAACGTCGAGATCCGGAGCGGCCAGACGGGCACCACGGTCGAAGTGAAAATTCCAGTCACAGAGGACATCTAAATGTCGGATACGATTCGGGTTCTGCTGGTAGACGATCACGCGGTCCTGCGCGCCGGTCTGCACGCTTTGCTGGATGCCGAGGAAGACATCGTGGTCGTCGGCGAGGCATCTACGGGCGAGGAGGGCGTGGAGAAGGCAAAGATGCTGAAACCCGACGTCGTCGTCATGGACCTCTCGATGCCGGGCATCGGCGGGCTGGAGGCCATGAAGCAGATCAATGCGCTGAACGTCGGGACGCGCACCCTGATCCTGACCATGCACGCGGAAGAGGAATACCTGCTGGCAGTGCTGGAAGCGGGCGGCAGCGGCTACGTCCGCAAGACGAGCGCGGACCACGACCTGACCACGGCCATTCGCGCGGTGTCCAAGGACGAGGTGTTCCTGTACCCGAGTGCGGCCAAGCTGCTGCTGCAGGGCTATCGCGTGAAGAAGGAGACCAGCCAGCCGGATCCGCTGGAGAAGCTGACGCAGCGCGAGCGGGATGTACTGACCTACACCGTGGAAGGCTTCAGCTCCAGCGAAATCGGGGAGAAGTTGTTCATCTCCCCGAAGACGGTGGATACCTATCGTTCACGCGTGATGGAGAAGCTCGGCCTCAACCACCGGAGTGAGTTGGTTCGTTTTGCGCTGAATGCTGGCCTGCTGAAATCGGCGCAGTAAGCGTCGTCCCCTTGATGAGCAGCACGGGCGTGGTCGACTTGTGCAACACGGTCTCGGCCACGCTGCCCACCGCAATGCGCGCCCAGCCCGACCGGCCGTGAGTAGCCATGGCGATCATGTCGGCGCCCTGCTCGACGGCCGCCTGCATGATGCCCTCCGGCGCGCGGTCTGCCGACACTGACGTGCACGTGACCTTCAGGTCCGCAGGCATCGTCTGCTGCACCGCCGCCAGATACTCGTCCGCTTCCTCGCGCATACGTTGGAGATAGTCGTGCAAGGCTTCCGGGCCGATCGTCACGGCGATATCGAACGGCGCGGCGGCTATGCGCGCCAGCACCAGCTCGGCATTCGCGAGCCTGGCCAGTGCCACCACATGCGGTAACACCGCCTCCGACTCCTCGCTGCCGTCCAGCGGAACCAGGATGCGTTGCATGCTGGTGACGTCGTGCGCTACCGAATCCTGCTCCGAGCGGGGGTGGATCAGGAGAATCGGAATCTCCGTCTTGCGTACGCACTGCTCGGCGACGCTGCCCATG
>CBJLQC010000247.1:0-4859 GCA_966424955.1 uncultured bacterium
CGCACTGAACCTGCTGATCAGCACGTTCGGGCTTTCGCTCATCGTGGTGGTGGCGGCGCTGCTGGGACACCGCGGCCGCATCTATGACTGGGCCGCGCGCAGCTGGGCGAAATGGGCGGTGTGGGCAAGCGGCTCGACCATCGAAGTGGAAGGACTCGAGCACTTTCGGCAGGACCGCCCGCAGATCGTGGCGAGCAATCATCAATCCTGGTTCGATGTCTGGGCATTAGCCGCGATCATCCCCAAGCGGTACCGCTTCATTGCCAAGGAAGAGCTGCGCCGCATCCCGCTGTTCGGATTGGCGTGGGAGTCGGCCGGCCACATCTCGGTCAACCGGCAGGATCGCAGTAAAGCGATCCAGGCCCTGGACAATGCGGCCGCACTGATGCGCGACGACCATACGGCGGTCGTCATCTTCCCGGAAGGCACGCGTTCGCGCACGGGCGAGCTGCTGCCGTTCAAGAAGGGCGCGTTCATGATGGCATTGCGCACGGGAATAGAAATCATTCCAGCTGCCTGCCTGGGCACACGCGCGATTCTGAAGAAGGGCGACTGGCGAGTGCGGCGGGGCAGAATTATCGTTCGCTTCGGTCCGCCGATCGACAGCGCGCAATTCGGCGAGGAGCATCGCGACGAGCTGATGCGGACGGTCCGCGAGCAGATCGAAACCATGCTGCATACACAGCCCAAATGAATGGATAGATGATGTCGGAGATCACGAGCATACGCGCCCGCGAGATTCTGGACTCGCGCGGCAATCCTACTGTAGAAGCGGAAGTCGAGCTGGAAAGCGGCGCCTTCGGCCGCGCCGCCGTGCCGAGTGGTGCGTCCACCGGCGAACATGAAGCCATAGAATTGCGAGACGGTGACAAACAGCGCTACATCGGCAAGGGCGTGCAGAACGCCGTGCGCAACGTGACGGAAGGGATCGCGCCCGCATTGCTCGGCCTCGACGCGACCGACCAGGCAAGCATCGATCAGATCATGATCGGGCTGGATGGCACCCCTACCAAATCAAAGCTGGGCGCCAACGCCATCCTGGCCGTGTCGATGGCGTGTGCGCGGGCGGCCGCGGTCGAAGCCGGACTACCCCTCTACCGGTATCTGGGCGGGCCATACGCGACGCTGCTGCCGGTGCCGCTCATGAACATCCTGAACGGAGGCGCCCACGCCGCGAACAACGTGGACCTGCAGGAGTTCATGATCGCGCCGGTCGGGTTCGATACCTTTGACGAGGCGCTGCGCGCCGGCGTCGAGGTCTTCCATTCCCTGAAGAAGGTCCTGCACGACCAGAAGAAGGCGACCGCGGTCGGTGACGAGGGCGGTTTTGCCCCGGATCTCGGCAGCAACGAGGAAGCCATTGAAGTCATCTTGAAAGCGATTGAGAAGGCTGGCTATCGGGTCGGTGAACAGATCGTGCTCGCTCTCGATCCCGCCGCCAGCGAATGGTACCGCGATGGCAAGTACGTCTTCCACAAGTCCACGAACGAAACGCGCAGCTCCGCCGAAATGGTTGCGTTCTGGCGCGACTGGGTGGATCGTTATCCGATCGTTTCCATTGAGGATGGCCTGAGCGAAGGTGATTGGCAGGGCTGGCAGGAGCTGACCACCGCCATTGGCGAGCGGGTGCAGCTGGTCGGCGACGACCTGTTCGTCACCAACACCGAGTTCCTGGCGCGCGGCATCGAAGCAGGCGCGGCCAACGCCATCCTGATCAAGGTCAATCAGATCGGCACGCTGACCGAAACCCTGCAGGCGATCGAGATGGCCAAGCGGGCCGGTTATCGTTACGTGATCAGTCACCGCTCGGGCGAAACGGAGGACACCTTTATCGCCGACCTGGCGGTGGCTACCCGCAGCGGCCAGATCAAGACGGGCAGCGCCAGTCGCACCGATCGCGTGGCCAAGTACAATCAGCTGCTGCGCATCGCCGAAGAGCTCGGTCCCACGGCCGAGTACCTCGGCAGGAAGGCATTCTGAGGACATCATGAAGCTGCGCTGGTTGATGGTGCCACTCGTCGCCGGCGCGACGTACTACCCTCTTTTCGGGGGCGAGTACAGCCTGATGGAGGCGCGCAAGCTGGAGCGGGAGCGCGCGGTGGAACAGCAGCGCCTGACGCAGACCCGGCGGGACGTGCAGGCGCTGCGCGCGCGCGCCGACTCGCTCGAGCATGACAGCGCAACGCTCGAGCGGCTGGCCCGCGAGAAGTATGGCTTGATCAAGGAAGGCGAGCGGCTGTACCGCTTCGTCGATTCCGCAGGTGCCCATCCGGTGCCCCGCGATACGCTTCCGTCGACCACCACGGATTGACCTAAATCGCGGCTTTTTCTATTTTTAGCGTCTGGCATACGCCACGGCAGGGTAGCTCAGCTGGTTAGAGCACGGCACTCATAATGCCGGGGCCGGCGGTTCGAGTCCGCCCCCTGCTATGCGTCCCGGTCCTTATATAGAGGATCGGGACTTTTTGTTTGCGGCGACCGTTCCGGCGCGGGCCGCGCCACCACTTCGAAACGAGACGCTCATGGCATTTGGAATCCCGGACAAGGAGCCTCGGCTCACTTATGGCTCGTACCTGAAGGTCGAAGCGCTCACCGCACTGCAGCAGCTCGAATCGGATCCGCCCCGGCACGATGAGCTGCTGTTCATCATCATCCACCAGGTTTACGAGCTGTGGTTCAAGCAGCTGCTGCATGAGCTGGACGCGATTGTCGGCAAGCTGCAGAGCCGCGACGCGCTGGGAGCGACCCGGCTGCTGCGTCGCTGCATCGAAATCGAGCGCGTACTGATCCAGCAGGTGCTGGTGCTCGAGACGATGGCGCCCAACGATTTCCTCACGTTTCGCGATCATCTCATGCCCGCCAGCGGCTTCCAGTCCGCTCAGTTCCGCTGTCTGGAGGCGCTCTGCGGCGTCCGGAATCCGGCCGCGCTCGAGCAGTTCGGCACGGGCACGCCGGCGCGCCGCGCCCTCGAGCAGCGGCTGGAGTCGCCTACCCTGACGCAGGTGCTGTATGACCTCCTGCGCGAGCGCGGCTTCGACCTGCCCGACGGTCAGGACGATGCCAGCCGCGAACGCCGCGTGCGCGCGCTCGCCCGCATCTACCAGACCCCGGAAGCGTTCTATGACCTGTACATGCTGGCCGAAGCACTCATCGAATTCGACGAGCTGTTCACGCTTTGGCGGCTGCATCACGTGCAGATGGTGGAACGCATGATCGGCGCAAAGCCGGGCACCGGCGGCAGCGCCGGCGTGGCTTATTTGAAGACTACGCTGGATAGGAAATTTTTTCCCGAGTTGTGGGAACTCCGTAGTCATCTGAGTCCGCAGAGCTACTGACGCGAGCTCCGGATAACGGCTACGCGGCGTGCCGCGCAGCCGTTATCTGGCACTCGGTTAACGCCCGGTTTCGTACCAGTGACGCGCGGTTGTGAAGCGGCCGGGCTCGAACAGCGCGGAATCCAGGGCGACGTCGACGCGCACATGGCGATAGGCTTCGCGCATGACCAGCCGCCCCTCTTCGTAGATCTCGACCAGCGGTGCGATCCACGCCCGGCCGGTCCGCTCGTAGTTCAAAAACCGGACGTCGACCGTGCGTGTCGAATCACGCGCGGGCTGCAGCAGCCGCACCAGCAGGAGGTGCTCGCGGTCCACCCAGAATTGCCGGCTGCGCAGGTCGCTCGCATCGCGCGCACCGACCACGTAGACGTTTCGCCCCTGCCAGGCATCCTGACGGATTTCAGAGAGAACGAAGCCGAGCCGCCGCAGCCATGCCGCGGTCTCCGATGGCTGCAGGAAGTAGACGTCGAAGCCGAGCAGCAGGAGCTCGTTGGTGCGCGGGATCTGCCGCGCCACATGCCCGCGCTCCATCACGTATTGCGTGTCGCCGCGGACCAGCACGCCGTTGCCGGCCTCGATCGGATCGAAGTCGATGCGGAGCCGGGATGGCAGGAGCAGCGCCTCATACCAGATCGACTGCTGCGCCGCCGCGCCGGCCGGAAACTGCGACGTCTCCTGCACGAACGTGGCCGTCCGGTACCACCGTCCGACATACCGGTTCTGCATCGCCTCGAGCAGCTGCTCGCCGGACGTGAACGGTTGTGGAACCGCCGGCGGCGGCGGCGCGCCACGTCCGCATGCGACGGCTGTGAGCGTCGCGAACATCAGGAAAAGTTTTCCGTTCATGAGACCTCGCCGGTGTTTGGTGACGCTGATCGCGATGTCGTTTTTCGAGTTTTTTGCGCGCGCGATGCGTTGCGCGACAAACAACATCGGAGATGCTAAATCGAAAAAAATGCTTGCGTTTTGGAAATCACGCATTAAATGTATGTGCATGGTGGACCGCGGCATCCACCTGAATGCCTGCAATGCATGCTCGCATTCACCCGTTTCGTTGGTGCGAACGCGGGGTCGCTGACGCGACTGCGCGGGCCGCGCGCCCGGGGGGAAACGGGCATCTAAACTCACCCTATAGGGGGTTTACACAGATGGCTGCAAAACGTAAGAAGGCGAAAGCCACCAAGGCGAAGGCTGCCAGCAAGAAGTCGAAGAAGAGCACGGCTGCTCGTTCGGCTAAGCGTGGCACCAAGCGCGCCGCGAAGCGTGGCACCAAGCGCGCCGCGAAGCGCGGTGGCGCCAAGAAGGGTGGCCGTAAGGCCGCCAAGCGTGGTGGCGCCAAGCGCTCCGCCGCGAAGAAGGGTGGTCGCAAGACCGCCAAGCGCGGTGGCGCCAAGAAGGCGGCCAAGCGCGGTGGCGCCAAGAAGGGTGGCCGGAAGCGCGCCCGGAAGACCGCAAAAAAAGCGCGTAGGACGCAGTCATCAGGCCGTAAGACTGCGTCCAAGAAGACAGCACGCAAAGGCGGCG
>CBJLQC010000248.1:0-4839 GCA_966424955.1 uncultured bacterium
CGCGACGTGGTAGCCATAATGACCTCCTGGAGATCGACTTCGAGAAAATGCCCTGGCGCGTGGCCGCGGCTCAACCCCCCTTGCGTGGGTGAGGCCGGCGGGCTATACTGAACCATATGGTTCAGTATTCTCCCAGCTTCGACCAAAGCTTCGCCGCCCTCGCGGATCCCACGCGCCGCGGCGTCCTCGAGCGCCTGGGCCAGCGTGATACCTCCATCACCGAGCTGGCGGAGACGTTTGGCATGACGCTCACCGGTATCAAGAAACACGTGGCGATACTCGAGGCAGCGGGGCTGGTCGAGACGGAGAAGGTCGGGCGCGTGCGGGTTTGCCGGCTGGGCGCGCGCCGGCTGGATGACGAAACAGCCTGGATCGGGATGTACCAGCAGATGCTGGATGCCCGTCTCAACCGGCTCGGGGCTTTCCTCGAGCGAACGAAAGGAACGTTATGAGTGCTACCACGGCGTCCCCCGCGACACGGTTCACCACCCCCAGCGACCGCGAGATTCGTACGGAGCGTGTGTTCGACGCGCCGCGTGACCAGGTCTGGCGGGCGTACACGGAGCCGGATCTGATCAGGCAGTGGTGGGGTCGCGGCAATCAACTTGTCATCGAGCGGTTCGAATTAGAGCGCGGCGGTCATTGGCGCTTCGTCGAACACAGCGCGGAAGGTGAGCATGGGTTCGAGGGCCGCTTCCGCGAGATCACGCCCAGGGACCGCATCGTCATGACCTTCGAATGGGATGGCATGCCGGCCTACGTGATCATCGAAACGGCGAACTTCGAGGATCTCGGCGACCAGCGCACGCGTATCGTAACGACATCGCTGTTCCACACCACAGAAGAGCGCGATGGGATGATGGCGGCCGGCATGGAGCAGGGTCTGAACGAGAGCTATGCCGCACTGGACCGTCTGCTGGCGACGCTGAAGTGATGCTCCGGATGCTGGGCGTGGCGTGTCTGCTGCTGGCGGCGGGTTGCCGCGAGCCGCAGGCCGCAGCGCGCGCCGCGGGCGAGGAAGCTGCGGGCACGGCGATCACGTGTGGCGCTGATGTACGGCGCGTAGTCGAGCGTTTTGGCGCGCGCATGAAGCTGGTGTCGCTGCTCGCGCCCGACAGCATCCTCGCGCGTTCGCTGCGCAGCGCATATGCGCCGTTCGTCACGCCTGCGCTGTTGGCGGAGTGGTTGGCCAATCCGCGCCACGCGCCGGGCCGTGAGGTATCCAATCCCTGGCCGGCACGCATCGCCATCCACGACATCGCCGCAGAGGATGGCGGTTGTCGTGTCGATGGCGACGTCGTTTATGTCGAGACCGCCGACACCGCCTCCGTGCTCGAGCTGCGTCCGATCACGTTGCACGTTCGGCCGGCGGACGGCTGGCGCATCAGCGCCTACGAGAGCCGCCAGCGGCATCCGGTGCATGGCGCCGCGCAGGTCGTCATGCGGTATTACGCGGCGATACAGGAGGGCGATTTCCAGCGCGCGTACCATCTCTGGGCGGACAGCGGTCGCGCCAGCCGCCAGACGTTCGATGATTTCGCCGCCGGCTTCGCGCAGACGGCCCGCGTGGACGTGATGGTCGGTGATGATATCCGTGTGGAAGGCGCGGCCGGCTCGCAGTACGCCACCGTTCCAGTGCAGGTCGAAGCAGTGCTTCGGACGGGCGAGCGCCAGCGTTTCGCGGGCCGCTATACGCTCCGCCGCTCTCTGGTGGACGGCGCTACGGCCGAGCAACGGACCTGGCACATTGCCGAGGGCCACCTCACGCCGGTCCGCTGAGCGGGGCGCGGCTCTTCGCTCATCGCAGGGCAGTTGCTCGCGAGCGCGGTGTCCATCAATTTCGGTTCATGCGAATACAATTCTTCAGCGCCGCTGCCGTCATCCTGCTGCTGGCGGATGCCGCGGCGGCGCAAGGGCCGGGGAGCAACCCCGGCACGCCGGCTTTGCCGGATGGCTCGTGCCCGCCGGGCATGACGGAATTCCGGCCGCGCCGGTGCCTGGCGCCGCAGATGACGCCACCCAGCATCCTGGATTACCGCCCTCGCTCGACGTTGGTCGTGCCGGCGCATCCGGTGCCCCGCGCGAAGTATCCGGCCATCGACTATCACGGCCACATCAGCAACCTGCTGCTGGCTCCGGGCGGGCCGGACAGTCTGCTCAAGTCGCTGGACCAGCTGAACGTGCGCGTGATCATCGCCGCGGATGGGCTGAGCGGCGAGCGATTGCAGCGCGTGGCCGCCATCGTGAACGGCAATCCCGCACTCAAGGACCGGGTGCGATTGTTCGCGGGCGTGGATTTTCGCAACGTGGGTCCGGGTTGGGCGGAAAAAGCGGTGGCGCAGCTGCGCGCGGATGCGGCGGCGGGCGCGGTCGGGCTGGGCGAGATTTCCAAGGGCCTGGGGCTGTCGTACCGCAAAGCGGATGGCACGCGCCTGCGCATCGATGATCCCGACCTCGATCCCATCTGGGCGGAATGTGCGCGCCTGGGGTTGCCGATTCTCCTGCACACGGCCGACCCGCAGGAGTTTTTCGAGGAGATCGACTTCCAGAACGAGCGCTGGCTCGAGCTGGCGCTGTTCCCCAACCGGCGCTATCCGCAGAACGAATATCCCAGCTTCGAGGAGCTGAACAAAGAGCGCGACAACCTGTTCCGCCGGAATCGGCGCACGACGTTCATTGCGGCGCACATGGGGTGGCACGCCAACGATCTTGCGCGCCTGGGCAAGCTGCTCGACGAGCTGCCCAACGTATATACCGAAGTGGGCGCCGTGCTGTATGACATCGGCCGGCAGCCGCGCGCCGCGCATGACTTCTTCATCAAGTACCAGGATCGCATCATGTTCGGGAAAGACTCCTTCCAGCCGGAGGAGTATCCGTATTACTGGAGAGTGTTCGAGACGCGTGACGATTACTTCGATTACTACCGCGACTATCACGCGTTCTGGAAGCTGTACGGGATCGGCCTGCCCGACGCAGTGCTGCGCAAGGTTTACTACCAGACTGCTCTGAAAATCACGCGCGGGTTGCCGCGTTGAGGCGCGCCGCCCGGGTCGTCAGGTAGTTGCGTTCCGGCAGGCTGGCGGTCCGCTCGGCGGCTCGCCGGTAAAACATCAGCGCGCGCTCGTGCTCACCCGCCTGTTCGAGCATGTGCGCGCGTACTGCATCCAGCCGGTAATGCTCCGCCAGCTTGCCCGTATCCTCCAGCTCGTCGAGCAGCCGGAGACCGACCGCCGGCCCGTGCACCATGGCCACTGCGACGGCGCGGTTCAACCCCACCATCGGGTTGTCGACCAACTTCAGCAGCAGGTCGTACAGCTGCAGGATTTGCGGCCAGTCGGTTGTCGCCATGCTGGCTGCCTGGTCGTGCACGGCCGCAACCGGCGCCTGTAGCTGGTAATAGCCGACGCTGCCCCGCGCGAAAGCCTGGCTCAGAAGTGCGACACCCTCCGCGATCTGCGCGCGGTTCCAGAGGCTGCGATCCTGCTCGTCGAGCGGAATCAGCTCGCCGCTCGCGCCCGTGCGCGCAGCCTTGCGCGCATCGTTGAGCAACATCAGCGCGAGCAGGCCGGCCACCTCACTCTCGTCGGGCAGCGACGCGTATACAGCGCGTGCCAGGCGGATTGCTTCATTGGAGAGGTCCGGGCGCTGGAGGTCGTCCCCGCTGCTGCTGGCGTACCCTTCGTTGAAAATCAGATAAAGGACGTGCAGCACTGAGCCGAGCCGCTTGGCGCGCTCCGCGGCGTTCGGCATGCTGAATGAGATGTTCGATGCCTTGATCGTCTGTTTCGCGCGGCTGATGCGCTGGGCCATGGTCGTCTCGGGAACCAGGAACGCCCGGGCGATCTCCGCGGTGGTGAGGCCACCCACGGCGCGCAGCGTGAGCGCGATGGCGGACGGTGGTGTGAGCGATGGATGACACGACATGAACAGCAGCAGCAGCGAGTCGTCCTCCTGGGTGTCAGGAGTCCACTCGAGGCCGGGAGCGAGCGGAGTATGGAAATGTGCTTCGCGCGCGACGTCGTCTTCCCGGCGACGTCGTGCCAGCTCGCTGCGCAGTTGATCGGTGAGCCGTCGCATGGCTACGTGATAAAGCCAGCCGCGCGGATTGCGCGCGATGCCTTGCTGCGGCCACTGCACGGCCGCGGCCAGCAACGCTTCCTGGACCACATCTTCGGCCACCGCGAAGTCGGCGCAGCGACGAGCCACCGCGCCGAGCACCTGCGGCGCCAGTTCACGCAGCAGATGCTCGATGTGCGCCGCGGAACCGGCGTCGTTCACGCGTCGAGCGGAGGGACGCTCATGACCTGCCGCACTTCGATGGGGATGATGAGCGGCTTTCCACGCGGACCGGGTGCCGCAGAAGCCTGCGCCGCGATCTCGTACGCGCGCTGCGGCGTTTCGACATCGACGATCCAGTAGCCGGCCAGGAACTCCTTCGCTTCCGGGAACGGTCCATCGGTGATGGCCGGCGCACCGTTCTTCCCCGCCCTGACGACCTTCGCTTCCCCCGGCGCCGCCAGCCCCTCCGCGGCCGCCAGCTCGCCGGCTGCGGAAAGCTCGGCATTCAGTGCGTGCATGAAGGCCAGGTGCGCCTTGAAATCTTCCGGCGACCATTGGTTGATCTGGTAGTCCGCCTGATTGCCCGGCACGTGCATCATGAGCATGAACTTCATAAGCCCTCCATTTGTTTGGGCGCCGCTATCGGCGCTGTCATGGAGTAGTCGGAGCAGAATGAGGCGGCTCGACATCGAGTCGGAGCCATGTCAAACGAACTCGGGCGCGGGCGCGGGCGCGGGGGGTGCGCGCGGGGAGCCCCCCCCGGCCGCGTGCCGGGGGCCG
>CBJLQC010000249.1:0-4833 GCA_966424955.1 uncultured bacterium
AGGTGCAGGGATAGGGACGGGGACATGGGGAGGAGAGACCTTCCCTCCACGTATCCCCATCCTTAACCCTGGTTCTCAGTTCTTCACCTAGTCCCTAGTCCCTACTCCCTCACCCTCGCCGCCACAAACTGCTCGAGCATCGACACACTGGCCGCATAGCCAGCCCGCGCGTCAACTACTTCCCGCTCGGCCGACGCCGTCCGATCGATCACGATCTGCAGCTCGGCAAAGCTCATCGCCCCGTTGCGATACTGCTCCTGCGCAAGTTCGAGTCGCTCCCGCGAAAGCGCGGCCTTGCGCTCGGCCAGTTCGAGGATCTTGTGCGCATTCACCACGTCGATGTAGGCGGACCGCACTTGCCGCTCCACACGCAGCACGGCCGCGCGCTGGTCGTGGCGCGCGTCGTCGCGCATGGCATCCGCGCGCGCAATCGCTGCCGATGTCTGGAACTTGCTGAACAGCGGCAGGGATGCCGAAATGCCGAAGTTGAAGGCACGGTTCTGCGGATCGAGCTCCCAGAGCGCGTCGTAGCTCGACAGGCTCATGCTGCGGCCGTATCCCGCGTTCGCCGTAACGCTGGGCAGCCGGCGCGCCCGCGCTGCGCCCGCCTGCTGGTCCGCCGCGCGCGCACTCGCCTGCGCCGCAATCACGTCCGGCGCAGCCGACACCGCGCGCGCCACCAGATCGCTCACCGAAAGTGCCGACGGATCAAAGGGCGCAGGCAGATCGGAGGAAAGTTGTATCCCCTCATCTCCGATCATCCCCAACATCTCCCTGAGCAGCAGGAGCTCCTTCTGCGCTTCCGCTTCCGCACGCGCCACCGCCTGCTCCTGGCTGGCGACTTCCGCACGCGCACCGAGTACATCCACCGGGCTCGAGCCAGCGACGCGCAGCAGCGCCTCCGTCCGCTGCAATCGCTCCTGCGCCGAGGCGAGCAATTGCTTCTCAACCTCGGTCAGCTTGCCGGCGCGCAGTGCGCGATAGTACTGACGCGTCACCTCGCCGGTCAGCCGCAGCTCCTCGCTGCGGATCCGCGCGTTGCTGGCGGCCACTTGCGCCTTGGCCGCGCTCAGCTCGCGAATCACACCGCCACCATCGAACAGCGTCATGGACAACCCGATACCCTGCTGCGCCGAGCTGCCTTTGACGTCGATCGGGTTGGGCAGCCGCACCGGCTGGCCGTAGTCATCCTCGCCCGTCACACGCGAGGAGTTGAAGCCACTGAAGCGCACATCGGCGCTGAGCGATGGCAGGAAGCCGCCCCAGCGCTGCCGCACGTCGGCTTCCGCGACCTCCACGTCGTTGAGCGTCTTCTGAAAGGCTGGATTGTTCGCGCGCGCGAGTTTCACCGCGTCGTCGATGGAAAGCTGTTGCTGCAGCGCGAGCACCAGCGCTACCACCAGCATCAGCGCGGCCTCGCGTTGCTGGCCGTGTCGGCTTTCTCCGTGATGCGCACGCGCGCGTCGTGCACCAGCGTGTGATGCCCCGCCGTCAGCACGACCTCGCCGACACTGACCATCTCGGTGTCGTCGTTCTGCACGATTTCGACGACGTCGTCATTCTCGAGACCGGTGGTCACGTAACGCCACTTGGCGAATCCGCGCGTCGCGCCTGCCTCACCCGGCTCGAAAACGAACAGCATCTTGCGGCGGTCGCGCTCCAGGATGGCCGAGCGCGGCACGAGGATGCGGTCGGGAAAGCGTCGCGCATCGAGCGAAACCCGCGCGTACATGCCGGGCAGCAATGTGCCCTGCGGATTGGGCACGGAAACAACCACGCGCGCACTGCGCGTCTCCTGGTCGACGATCGGGTTGATGGTCTCGATCCGCCCGGTGAACGACTCATCGGGGAACGCCGCGAAGTGCACGCGCGCCGACCGGCCGGGCGACAGGAATGCGATCTGCCCTTCCAGCACCTGCACCTCGACCTTCACGCGCGACAGCTCGACGATCGTCATCAGCTCATCGCCGGGACGCACCCACTGCCCCGGCTGCACCTTCACATTGGCCACTCGCCCGGCAAACGGTGCACGCACGCGCGAACGACTCAATTCCAGCTTTGCCTTGTCGACGGCGACCTGCGCGCGATCCAGTCCGCTCTTCGCGCGCGCGGCCTTCTGACGTTCCGCACGCACTGCAGCGTCTGTGATGCGCTCGTCGAAGAGTGTGGTCTCGCGGTACTGCGCTTCAGCCGTGCGCAGACTCGCCTGCGCTTCGGCCAGCGCCAGCTGGTACTCGGCGGGATCGATGTTGAGCAGCGGCGCACCGGCGCCGACCGCCGTGTTCTCGGTAACGGGAACGCTTTGCACTTGGCCGGACACCTGGGCCGTGATCACCGACTGCCGTCAGGGGGCCACCTGGCCGGTCGCACTGACCGCCAGCACCAGCGTGTCCTGCACGACTTCCTCGCCCTCCACCGGAATGGCCAACTCGGAGCTCGCGCCGGACGCAGATTCCGACGACGCCGCGATGCTGTCCACCGTCGCGCCCGTAGCACTTTGCGGGTCCGGCGCGCTGCCGTTCAGCTTATAGACGACGCCCGCGGCCGAGGTGACTAGCACCAGGCCGGCGCCGGCCAGGAGCGCGACTTTCTTTTTTGGGATCATACCTGAATCCTGAAGCTGCCTCGGGTCCGGGCGATAGCTGCACGAGACATCTGCGGCTTACGGGGGATAGGATGCCGCGGGCAGCCCGAATGGTTGCCTTTAACTTAAACGCGCCGCGTCACTATTAGAAGTCCCTGAGATCGTCGATTCGGTCAAGGCAGCGATGAATGAGAGAATTTGCATTGGGTGTTTCTACCAATTGCGAAGCATCAAAGTCTAGACCATATAACGTATCTAGTCGTGCTAATCATGCGCTCCTTGTTGAGCTGGTTCTACAAGATTTTACACTGCCCTGCTCTCGCGCGTCAGCGAAAGCCTTCAGCCCTATGAGATCAACGAAACGGAGCAGCATGCGAACTGACTCGACGTCTTCGGGCTGCCGACCATTTTGGCTAATCGAGCGCACGCTCCTAATCTGGAGAACATCGCGCAGCTAGTGCCCTATGAGGAACAGTGAGTCGGGTGAGCTGCGCGGCGTCGGCCTGCCGATCGCGGCCGATGAGTGGCAGCGAGCCGCCACCACGCTGAAGCTTTCGCCGCGTGAGGCGGCAATCGCGGAAATTCTGATCGTTGGTAACTCGGAGGCCCAAGCCGCTAAAATGCTCGGGATATCGCGACACACCGTGCACGCCCACGTAAAAAGAATTTTCCGGAAAGTTGGGGTGAGGAGCAGGGTTCAACTGGCAAATCGCATTTTCTTGGAGGGACGTGGGCCCAGGTAGCGGCCTTCATATTGACGTCTGCAGAGGCGATACTGACTTCGCACGTATCCCGCCCGGAGAAATCCCGATTCGGAAATGAAGCATCGACTGGTCTCACATGTACCCAAAGAGTGGTAGTTTGCACTGCGCGAACGCAAGCTATCCGAATCTGAAGCAGGTCGAACCGGCGCAATAACATGTAGCACGAGAGAAGACCGGGACATTCTTTGCGACGAAGCGATTAATCGGGCAGCGTAATTTTCCAACGAGCGAAGCCGGTGTCTCGCGGCCTTCCAAACGACAGAAATTCCCGGCCAGGACGGATGAACTCGGAATAGAAGTTCAGGTACCGCACACGATTCCGCAGATCGAACGAGAACTCGCGGCTAACACTATACTTCACGAGATCTATTTCGAGGATCGTGGCAGAATCGGAGTAATTTGGCGACAATAAGAAAAGGGTCCGCGCGTCGGCAAATGAGGCACCGGCGCTCACTCGCAATGCGTGCTGGAACCCAAGCCCTTGCTTTCGCTGCGCTTTGTAGGCGTCGATTACCTCGTCGGGCATGCACCCGAAAACCTGTCCGGAGAGCTCGCCCTCCTTGTACACGGCCACGTACTTGTCAAACGGGGTCCAAAGTGCCACCAGTCCCTCTGGTCCGGCGGTCAACCTCACCTCACTTCGATTCGCTGCAAGGAACGGACGCTTGTTGAGTGATTCAGCAGATACAGTCGCAACCGTGTCCACTGTCCTTAGTGTTGCCGTGTCCAAACGAACGAGATAAGGCTGCTGCTCATTTCCGCCGACCCTTCCGACCAATATCTCGGACGCAACGTATAGCCATCCGTCGGTGGATAGGACTAGATCGGAAACCTCCAGGGGCAGAAACCCGCTGATACCCAAATGGGATCCCCGCTCGCTGAATTTGGCTATACGGCCATTCCTTTGAGCCACATACGCGTTGCCGTAATCGTCGACCGCTATCGCTTTCGGGCGATCCAGATCGGTGGGACCACGGCCGGACCTGCCGAATTTGTGCAGTATCCGACCGTGGCGATCTATACGAGCTACCATCGACTGCTCACCGTCGAGCACGAAATAGGATCCGTCCGCAGCAAGCGCCACATCCGTCGGTGTAAGGATGTCTTGCGCGTTGACTAGATCGACTGCCTCCGGATCGGCTTGCAACAGTTCGTAATCGGCTGCCACATGCGCAGGATTCGTGTCAGCGCAATACGTGACGGGGGCTCGCACATCGCGCATCGCTTGCGGCATCTCGGCGGACGCGGGCTGCTGCGCCGGAGCAGGAGTTCTGACGTCATCCCTTTCGCATGCGAGAGCGAGCAGGACTACCAGGAGCAAGAGCACGGGCTCACCGAATACAGGAATTCATAGTCACATGACGGACTATTGTGAAAGTGAACGATCTTGTAGGTATTCTTGTTCCACCAATGACCCGGCGGGTCACGGTTGTCGATTCCGCAGTAGTTCTCACAGCGAATGTCCCAAAGAATCGTCGCAGTTCC
>CBJLQC010000250.1:0-4785 GCA_966424955.1 uncultured bacterium
CAGCGTGGCTCGCAGCGCGGACAGCTGCGGCTCCTGGTTCGCGGAAAACGTCGGCAGCCGGACCCAAAGCCGGTTGCCAGAGACCCGCTCGGTGCCGAGCTGCGGCACGACGGTGGGGTGGGCGCGCTCGAGCACGGCATTGAGCGCCGCCGCAGGCGATGTCCGCCACTCCAGCCGCTGCGTGAACGTGCGGCCGCGCGCGCTGAAGGTGCAAAGCCGCGGCGCGGGTGGTGTGGGCGGACCGTAGTCGAGGAAGAGCTGGGCGGCCTGTCCATGCCAGTCCGCCTCGACCGCTTCGCGGCCACGCCACCACAACACGCGGCTGCGAAAGACATCACGGATGCTGTTACCGTCACAGCTGACGACCTCGGCATCCATCAACGACGCTGCGTTCGCGTACCGCTGATGCACGTCGGCCACATGAAAGCGGCCGCTGCGATAGGCCGCGATGATGCCGGCTTCCGCGATGGCATCGATCTGTCGCGTGAAGGCGATCGACAGATGTGCGTCCTGGAACTGGTTGACGAAACGGGTGAGGGCCACGCGGAAAGAAGCAAAATCGCGCACGTTCGGCGCGAGGACCTGGGCCTCGGCATAGGCCCGCGTGAGCGTGCGCGCGAACTCGGGATTGCGCACGTCGATGGCGCCGGGGTGATTGGCTGCGATCGCCGCGCGCAGGCTGTCCAGGTCGCGGGTGTAGCGCGCGGCCCAGGAGCTATCCGTCTGCGCCCAGGCTGGCGTGGCCAGCGCCAGAACCACCAAGACTAGCTGATACTTGCCCACCGCCGAGGGCTACTTGCCGCGATTCACGAGGGCCGCATAGACGAGCGCGCGCAGCTTGCCGAAATCATCGATCGTCCCGGCCGGAATCAACTGCGTAAAATAGATGACGATCATGTCTTCCTGCGGATCCACCCAATACGTCGAGTGATAGGCGCTGCCCCAGCCGAACGATCCTGCCGAGCCGGGCAACCCGTAGGCGCCCAGATCCTCGATGGTTTCGAACCCGAGGCCGAAGCCGCGCGCGGTACCACCGTAGTTCTCGATGTGATCGGCGACCATTAGCTCCACGCTTTTAGGCGAGAGCAGTCGGACGCCATCGAGCTCACCGCCATTGAGCAGCATCTGCAGGAACCGCGCGTAATCGCTTATGGTCGAAAGCAGACCGGCACCGCCCGAGTAACTCTTGCGTGGGCCTACCACGTACGCGCCCTGGCTGGTTGCCCCGCCTTTGTCCGGCGTGCGCGTAATGGTGCCATCCTCACGCGCGGAATAGACCGTGGCCAGACGGTCGCGTTTGCCCGGTGGCAAATAGAAGTGCGCGTCGTTCATCTTCAACGGCTCGAAAATGCGTGTGCGCAGAAAAGCATCCAGCGACATGCCGGACGCTTTTTCTACGACGACACCGAGAATGTCCGTCGCATAACCATAGACGAACTGCTCGCCCGGCTGCGTCTCGAAGGGCAGCGCGCCCATGCGCGCCACGGTCGCACCGATCGGTTCGTCACGATCCGCGAAATACCAGCCCGTGATGCCGGCGCGTGCCCACTCCTCCTTTGCGACCCCGCTCAGCCCGTAGTTGATGCCGGCCGTGTGCGTGAGCAGGTCGCTTATCGTGAGCGGGCGTTCGGCGGCGACGACGTCGTAGCCACCGCCGGGCTTGGCCACGGCTACCTTCGTGTGCGCGAATTCCGGGATGAACTTTCCGACCGGATCGTTGAGCAGCAGCGCGCCGTCTTCCATCAGCATCATGATCGCCACGCTCGTGACCGCCTTGCTTTGCGAGGCCAGGCGGAAAATGGCATCGGCGGGCATGCGCGCATTGGCTGCCACATCACGCAGCCCGAATGGCTCGAGGTAGGCGATCCTGCCATGACGCGCGACCAGGATGACTCCACCCGAGAGCCGCTTGTCGCGCACGTACTGGTCAAATGTTTGGGTGAGCCGCTGAAGCCGCTCGCTCGAGAACCCGAGCGCTTCCGGGGTCCCGCGCGGCAGCGATTGCGCATTCAGCTGCGCGGCAAAGATCAGCAGGCCGGTGATGGCAGGTCGCACGAATTTCATAGGAAAAGAGCATACACGAACAGTCTACAGGTGCAAGCCAGGCCAGCCCCGAGCCTGGCCCTATATCATTGCCGCAACGTTACTTACGGTGCCCGCCGGGAGGCAGTCCGGCCCGCCAGCCCAGCCGTTCGTCCCACCACTCGCGCACGTTGCCCCAAATGGTCGCCTAATTAGAAACCAAAATCACATTCGGCTCGTACGGCTCCAAGTCGAAATCGGAAACCATCTCCTTTGTGAGTCCCATATGAAATATGCAGCAATCGCGGCCTTGGCCATCACCCTGTTCGCCGGGGCGGCAGCGGCGCAGCAGCCCGCGCCGGCGCGTTCGCCGGCGAACGGCGCGGCCGGACCAGGCGAGATCAGGGGCAAGGTCGTTGATGCCGAGAGCAATGCACCGATCTCCGCCGCATCGGTCTCGGTGCGTAATGCCGCGAATGCCCTGGTGGCCGGCGCCATCGTGCGGCCGGATGGCACCTTCAGCATAGAAGGGTTGCAGCCGGGCGCGTACACGCTGCGCTTCACCATGATCGGCTACGCCATAGAAAACTCGCAGCCGGTGACGATCAGCGCGGAATCGCCGCGCGTCGTGCTCCCGCAGGTCAGGCTCACCCGTCAGGCGGTTGAAGTAGCGGCTGTCGAAGCCAACGCGGAGCGTGCGGTGGTGATTGCACCGGACCGCAACGCCTACCGCGTGAAGGATGTGGCTCCGGGGGCGACCAACGCGAGCGACGTGCTGGACAACGTGCCATCCGTGCAGGTCGATGCGGATGGGAAGGTCAGCTTGCGCGGCAACGAGAACGTGGTCGTGCAGATCAACGGCAGGCCGACCCCGATCCGCGGCACGCAGCTGGCCGGCTACCTGAAGGGGCTGCCTGCGAATACGATCGAGCGCGTGGAGGTCATTCCCAATCCGTCAGCCAAGCAGGATCCCGAGGGCATGGCCGGCATCATCAACATCGTGATGAAGCAGGGCGTTGACCTGGGGACGAGCGGCGGGCTGACGGCCACGGCTTCGACGGAAGAGCAGTACAATGTTTCCGGCAATATCGGCCACCAGGCCGGGCCACTGGCGTTGTTCGGCACATACGGATTCATCAGCAACGAGCGCGCGGCGTTTGGCGTCAACGACCTGACGCGTTTCAACGCCTCGAACCTGCCGCGCTCGTTCACGGAGCAGGACCTGGATCAGCAGAGCCAGTTCTGGGCGCACAACTTCACGTTCAATGCGGACTACACGATCAACAAGCGGGACGTGCTGTTGGCCACGATCCAGGCGAACCGGCGCGGCATGGATGACGGGTCGCTGCTGGCCTATGACGAGCTGGACGGCGATCGATCATTGCTCGAGACGTACCTGCGTACCCGCGACGCCGATGAGAACGCCAACATGCTCGATGCCTCGTTGTCGTTCCGCCGCACGACGCAGCCGCCGGCGCAGGGCGGACAGAAGCGCGAGTTTGTCGCTGAATTCCGTTACAACCGCGGTCATGATTGGGATACCTCCAAGCTGTTCCGCGAGTCGCTGGATGGGCAGGCGAGCGATTTCGAGACGAACGACACCGACATGCTGGCCAATCAGTTCACCGCGCAGATCGACTATACGCGCGGGCTCGGCAAGAGCACGAAGCTGGAGACCGGCTACAAGGGCAATGCGCGGCTGTTCGATTACGATCTGACCGTGATGAAGGACACGCTGGGCAATGGCCAGTGGTTCCGCAGCGATCTGAGCAACGAGCTGGCGTTCGACGAGTACGTCAACGCGGTCTACGCAGTGGTGAGCGGCACGGGCAAGAAGCTGGATTGGCAGGCCGGGCTGCGCGCGGAATACGCCAATCGTGATTTCGCCCTGATCAGCACGACAGAGAAGTTCGCGCATGATTATACGAGCCTGTTCCCGAGCGCTCTGCTCAACTACAAGCTCAACGACAAGACGCAGATGAAGGCTAGCTACTCGCGGCGCATCCGCCGTCCCGGCCGCGAGGAGTTGAACCCGTTCCCGCGCTTCTTCGATCTAAACAACGTGTTCATCGGGAATCCCAACCTGGATCCCGAATACACGGACGCATTCGAGTTGAGCTTTCAGCGGTCCGGATCGCTGGGCACCTTGCAGATCGCGCCGTTCTATCGTCGCACGTCGAACATCATCCGGGTCGAGATCAACACGGCGGACACGGTGTCGAACCGGGAGGTCACGACCGTCAGCTTCACGAACCTGGATCACAGCGACTCGTGGGGCGCGGATGTCAACGGGCAATTCCGGCTGAGTCCGAAGCTCAGCGGCTTTGCGGCCTTCAATGTCTTCAAGATGGTGACGGACGGCGGCAGCCAGAGCGCGCTCTCGTCGAATGGCGTGAACTGGATGACCCGCTTCAACGCCAACTACGCGGTCACCCCGGCGACGACGTTCATCGGATCGTATTTCTACGTGGCTCCGATGAAAATCGAACGAGGCGAGTTCGCGGGCCGATCGATCCTGAACGTGTCCATCCGGCAGAAGCTGAGCAATTCATCGACGCTGACGGCGCGGCTGGCCGATCCGTTCCAGACGATGAAGTTCCGGGTCGATGTGGCCGACGACAATATCCGGCAGCTGACGACGCGCAATTTCAACAACCGCGCGCTCTATCTGACGTATCAGTACAACTTCGGGACGCAGCCCAAGCTGAAGCAGCGCCGGCAGGAGGAGAAGCAGCAGTCGCAAACCGGCTTCGGCAACTGTGG
>CBJLQC010000251.1:0-4765 GCA_966424955.1 uncultured bacterium
GACGTCGTCGTTTTCCGCGCGCAGCACGATACCCTCGATGTCATCAAGCGGCTGATCGGCCTGCCCGGCGATACCCTGTCGATGAAGGCCGGCCGGCTGTTCATCAATGGGGTGCCGCAGGTGGAGCCCTACGTCCACCACACCAGCCCGGCCACCGATGGCTCACACCCGTGGATGGAATGGCAAAGCCGGTATCTGACGAGCGACGTCGACCAGGCCACCTATCGGCCGACTCGCGACAACTGGGGGCCGCTCGTGGTGCCGCCCCACCGCTTCTTCCTGATGGGTGACAATCGCGACGAGAGCCTCGACTCCCGTTTCTGGGGGTTTCTCGATCCCGCCCGCGTGAAAGGAAAGGCGACTCTGGTGTATTACTCCTACGAGCGCGACGACTTCCGGCCGTTCCCCTGGCTCCACGCGCGGTGGGACCGCGTCGGCGACATCATTCGCTGATCTGCGTATCTGGCGGATGCTGCCAGAACGGCGCAAACGTTCCGCCTGCGCCGCGTTTCTAATTGGATAGCAAAGTCGTTGTATCTGTAAGCGAATCGGCCGCCGCGCCGGTTTGGCCTGGGAGGTGCCTTATGGACTTTCCAGCACTGAATTTGAGCCGATTTTTCATATATGAAAGGAAACCCTATGGGCAAGCGAATTACGCTTCCCGTGCTGCCGATGCGCGATACCGTGGTCTTCCCGGGCGTGGCCGTGCCGATCAGCGCCGGGCGACCCGGGACCATTGAGGCGATCGAAAAGGCGCTGCAGGCGGACCGCCGTCTGTTCGCGGTCTGCCAGCGCGAGAATATCGACGATGTCGAGCCGGAGAACCTGTTCGAGATGGGCGTCGTCGTACGCATTCTCCAGGTGCAGCGGTCGCCGGCCGGCTTCCAGCTGTTGATCCAGGGCGAGGAGCGCGCTCGTTCGCTGTCTTACAGCAAGAGCGGCAACTCGATGCTGCAGGCGGAAGCGTGGGTCGTCGAGGATGAAGAGAAGCACGACGGCACCGACGCCGCGTTCATTGCCCTCGACCGCGAGCTGCGCGACCGCGCGGCGGAGCTGGGGCGTCAGCGTGGCATGTCGCCGGAGGCGCTCAGCCAGATTCTGCGCGGCGTGGATGATCCGGGCGCGTTTGCCGATCTCGTCGCCTTCTATCTCGAGATGCCGTCGCTGGAGAAGCAGGCGCTGCTCGAGCTGTTCCCGGTCACCGAGCGCATGCGCCGCGTGCTGGTGGGCGTCGAGCGGGATCTGCTGCGCATCGAAGCGCAGCAGGAGATCCAGCAAAAGGTGCAGGAAGAGCTGGGCGACCGGCAGCGCGAGATGATGTTGCGCGAGCAGATGAAGGCGATCCAGAAGGAGCTGGGCGAAGGCGACGAGGCCGGCGATCTCGAGGAGATCAAGGAGCGCGTCGCGAAACTCGATTTGAGCGAGGAAGCACGCAAGGAAATCGATCGCGAGGTGCAGCGGCTGGAGCGCACGAATCCGCAGTCTGCGGAATACCAGGTGATTCGCACCTATCTGGATTACGTGCTGGAGCTGCCGTGGAGCGAGCGCACGGATGACGAGATCGTGCTGGCCGACTCACAGCGCATCCTGGATGAGGATCACTACGGCCTGGAAGATGTGAAGGACCGTGTGCTCGAGTTCCTGAGCGTGCGCAAGCTGCAGATGGACATGGCGGCCGCTGATGCGGCCGCGGAGGGCGCCGAGGAAAACGAAAAGAGCGCAGAAGGGAACGGCGATGCGGCCGAGTCAGCGGCGACGCCGGCGGTCGACGTCGAAAAGAAGGTCGAGGAAGCGAAAGCCAAGGCGGTCGGGCGCGGCCCGATTCTGCTGTTCGTGGGACCGCCCGGTGTCGGCAAGACGTCGATTGCCAAGTCGATTGCGCGCGCGCTCGGTCGCAAGTACACGCGCATCGCGCTGGGCGGCGCGCGCGACGAGGCCGATATCCGTGGCCATCGCCGCACGTATGTAGGCGCCATGCCTGGGCGCATCATCCAGGGGCTGCGCCAGGCGGGCACCAAGAACCCGGTCTTCCTGCTGGACGAAGTGGACAAGCTGGGCGTGAGCCTGCAGGGCGATCCGTCCGCAGCGCTGCTGGAAGTGCTCGACCCCGCGCAGAACCACGCGTTCGTCGATCATTATCTCGGCGTGCCGTTCGATCTTTCGGAAGTGCTGTTCATCGCCACGGCGAACTACCGCGAGCAGATCCCGGCACCGCTGCTGGACCGCATGGAGTTCGTCGAGTTCAGCGGGTACACCGAGCTGGAGAAGCTGGAGATCGCCAAGCGCTACCTGCTGCCGCGTCAGCGCGAGCAGAGTGGGCTGCGCGAGAGCCAGCTCAACGTGTCCGATGATGCGATCGAGAAGGTGATCGCGTCCTACACGCATGAAGCGGGCGTCCGTCAGCTGGAGCGCGAGCTGGGCAAGCTGGCGCGCAAGGCGGCGCGGCGCGTGGCCGCCGGCGAGGCCACGGAAGTCGCCGTGGCCGGCGACGACGTCCTGCCGTTGCTGGGTCGTGCGCGCGTCCATCCGGAGCGCGCCGCCATCGAGGATGCGGTGGGCGTGGCCACCGGCATGTACTACACGCCCATGGGCGGCGACATCATGTTCGTGGAAGCCAGCCTCGTGAAGGGCGGCAAGGACAACCTGATCCTCACCGGACAGCTCGGTGATGTCATGAAGGAGTCCGCGCGCGCTGCACTGACGTACGCGAAGACGCACCACGAGCACCTGGGTATTCCCGAGGAGAACCTGAAAGACGTCGAGGTGCACATTCACGTTCCGGCCGGCGCCATTCCGAAGGATGGCCCGTCCGCGGGTGTCACGATGTCGACGGCACTGGTCTCCGCGCTGTCGAAGCGGCCGGTCCGCAACGATATCGCCATGACCGGCGAGATCACGCTGACCGGGCGGGTGCTGCCCATCGGCGGTGTGAAGGAAAAGGTGCTGGGCGCTTATCGCGCAGGCATCCGCGAAATCATTCTGCCGAAGGAGAACGAACCGCACCTGGAGGATCTGCCCAACGAGGTGCGCAAGGACATGAAGTTCCACGCCGTCGAAACCCTCGGCGAAGTGCTGGCGGTTTCGTTGCGCGGCGGCGCGCTCCAGGAAGGCCGGCTGATCTTCCCCGAAGGGGCGCTACCCACGCCGCCCGGACACTTCAACCGGCCGCAGGCGCACGCGTGAACGGATAAACTTCGCAAGGCTGCTGCGTATAGCGCAGAAGGGGCCACAGCGTTGCTGTGGCGCCTTCTTTCATCCCGGGTTGCGACGTTTATCAGTTCGACGCGACCGCGTACCGCGAGAAATGCCCGATCCGCGCGTAGACGTCGCCCCAGTGCTTGAGGTCGAAGGACGTCGGCCATTCCAGGATATCGGCCAGATCGTCAATGTATACGATGCGGAACGGATGGTTGTGCGGCACCCAGCAGCGCTTGTAGCTCAGCTTGAGCACCGGCTCCTTGTCGAAGTAGATGCCGTGCGGCGAGAACTGCACTTCGACCAGCAGTGAGGGCGGCGCTTCCATCGTAATAAGCGTGTAGTCCTGCAGCGCGCCGGCCGGGATGCTCAGTTCGTGGTCGCCGACCCGGATGGTACCGCCGTCAGGGCCGATGATTTCTGCATCCGCGTCGTAGTCCTGCGGCTCGCAGACCAGCAGCCCGGCGCCGATGCGCTTCTTGGGCAGGACGCCGCTCTTCTTGAATTCATCGAACTGCGCCTTGAGCGCTTTCCGCTCGACGCGGCGCCGCTCCTTCTCGACTTTGATCCGCGCCTTCTCGAGCCGTTGCAGACTCTTCAGCGCGTCCTTGTCGAGAGCGTGCCAGCCATCCGGTACGCGCGACAATTGCACGCCGACTTCCGGGCCGCTCAGGGCCGAGTCATTGGCCGCGTCACACGAGGCGAGCGCTGTTGCCAGCAGCAGCAGCAACAGAAGTCTCAGCTTTTTTGCAGCGTGTACCATACCGGCTCCTTCCCGGGGGTTGCAGGCGTTGTCACCGTCATCGGCAGCGAACGTGAAACGAGTTGGGAGTTCTGCTTGCGTCCGCGGAATCGCGGGCAGTCGTTTCAAGGCAAGCCGTGCGCCGTTTCGCGCATCGACATGGGCAGAGCACGAAAGGCAATGCAGCGCAATTGATTACGACATTGTTCCAGGCTCGGCATCCGCGTCCGCCAGGTGTAACGTTTCAATACAGGTAGCACGTTTCGATCAATCGGGGCGATGCACCGGCACTATCTGCGCAGCGCACGCAATCTTTTCCAGCACGCGCCAGGCGGGCGAGCGCCGTTCGCACACGCGGCGCGCTGCGTGCAACCGGGTTGTCATGCGATTGTCGTTGTGCGCGCTGCCGTTGCGCCTGTTTGCGTAGCGCGCTTGCACCTGCATTCCGGTGCGGCACCCGTCTTGATCCAGGGTGCCGGTCTGCATCCACCTTTTCTGCATCATGAATGAGCTGATCGATCGAGCCAGGGCGGCTGAGGCCAACGGCGAGCGGGACCGTGCTCTCGAGCTGTACGAGGAGGCGTTCCGGGAGCGCACGCGCGCCGGTGATGGCACCCTGCTGGCCGACCTGCTGCGGTGGATGAGCACGATACGCCGCGACCAGGGCGACCTGGTCGTCGCCGAAGAGCTCGCCGAAGCCAGCCTCGCCGTTGCGATGGCGCGCGCGGAGGCGCCGGCCGCGGCCGCGGCGGAGAACTGCCTCGGCATCATTGCCCAGTTCCGCGGTCGCCTCGAGCCAGACTGAGTCCGTCATGTCATTGCAGTGTT
>CBJLQC010000252.1:0-4762 GCA_966424955.1 uncultured bacterium
AGTTTAAGGATGGGTTGAAGCGGTTTGTCTACTAACTGTTCTTCGTGTTCTTCGTGTCTTCGTGGTGTTCATCAATTCGAGACATAACAAAAAGGCCCGCTTTTCAGCGGGCCCTTTAGTCCAATGCTGCGCGGCTACTCTAGTTGGCTGACCAGAAAGTCGCCAGCGCTTCGCCGTCGGGCGATTCGCGCAGCTTTTCGAAGGCGCGATTGCGGATCTGGCGGATACGCTCGCGCGTGACGCCCAGCAGCGAGCCGATCTCTTCGAGCGTGCGCTCCTCACCATCATCCAGACCGTAATAGAGGTAGAGGATCTTGCGCTCGCGCTCGGTCAGGTACTTCTCGAACATGCGGTCGAGAAATTCCCGCTGAGCCTGTGACTCGACGGTTTCCTCGATGTCTTCCGCCTCGGCACCGGCGAAGCGCTCACCGAAAGAAGCACTGTCGCGGTCGCCACGATCGATCGGCGCGTCGAGCGAAAGCTCGGATGCGGCGACGCGGCGAAGCGCGCGCACAGTTTCTACCGGTTCGGCCATCTCATCAGCGATCTCCTGGTCGGTCGGCGAGCGGCCGAGCACCTGGGTGAGCGCTGTTTCGGTGCGGGACAGTTTGACCAGGTTCGAATTCTGGTTGAGCGGGATGCGGACCGAGCGCGTCTGCTCGGCCAGCGCCTGCAGCACCGTCTGGCGGATCCACCACACGGCATACGAGATGAATTTTACGCCCTTGTCGGGATCGAATTTCTTGACCGCCTTGAGCAAACCCTCGTTGCCGATGCAGACCAGCTCGGCCAGTCCCAGACCACGACCCTGATACTTCTTCACATACGAAATGACGAACCGAAGATTGGCGGTGACCAGCCGTTCCGCGGCTTCCTTGTCACCCAGGCGGGCCTGGCGCGCCAGCGCGCGCTCTTCTTCGGCATTCTCAATGAGGGGGTACTTCTCCACGTCGAAAAGGTACTGATCGAACGAATCCAAAGCGCGGGAACTCAAGAACATTGACGACATCTTTCGACGGTCGGTTAAATATTTAGACAACAAAAAAGCAGCGAGGATCGCCGAGGCATCCCGCTGCGTTACGAGGTTTTTTGTGCGGCCGTGTTATTTTGTCCCAATCCGCACCCGCTGAACCCCAAAACAGTCACGATCATAAGCTCGCCGAATATAAAAAAAGGCATTTTTTAACTCAACCCTTTTGTGGCGAGCCCAAAATGCGAGGGCCGCCAACGGCTGAGCGCGCAAGTTACCCTGCTGTGTAAACCTATGTTCCCGAATTTTCCGCCTGGAGCTCGTCCAGGGTGGCGACCGCGCGCCGCAGGTGCGGGATAACAATCGACCCGCCAACGACTAAGCCCACCGAGAGCGCTTCGAACATGGCTTTCTCCTCGACACCTTCCTCGAGGCAGCGCACGATGTGATAAGTGATACAGTCATCACAACGTAGGACCAGCGAGGCCACCAGTCCGAGCAGTTCCTTGGTTCTGGCGTCCAGTGCGCCGGATTCATAGACGCGCGAGTCGAGGGCAAAAAAACGGCGGATCTCCAGGTTATCCGCCGCAAGGATCCGCTCGTTCATTCGTTCCCTGAATATCCGGAATTCTTCCAGATTGCTCATCGGCCGATCCCCTTCAGCTCAGCGAGTGCGATTTCGGCAGGCGGGCCATCCTTGAGGAGGAAGACGGTGCATTTACCGCCGCCATGATTGACCTCCACGGTGTCGGCCCAGAGGCCGCGGCGCAGCTCGGCCTGCGCCAGCAGCGGCAGGGCCAGGCGCCGGGCGCCCAGTAGCGAGAGATAGACGAAGACGGGTGCGTCGTCGCTCAGGACGATCCAACCATTCTTGTACGGCCCCACGCCCTTCATCCCCTTGAGCGCGGCGCGCAGCACGCGGGGTTGGGCGTTACCCAGTTCGGGCACGGTCACGAGCCCCCGCGCACGCGTGGGCAGGTCTTCGGTGTGACGCCACCCCTTGGTGCCGAAAAAGCCGCGGAGCCTCGCATCGAGGGCGCGGACGCCCAGCACGCCGGCCCGCCACAGCTGCGGGCCGCCGGCCGCGATGAGCGGGATGGCCACGAGCGCCACGATCAGAGCGGCCACCGGGTACATGAGCGAGGCCGCCGCCAGCGCTACCGCGCAGACATCTTCGAACAGGCTGATGAAGGCGGTGCGTACCTTCCTGGGCCGGACGTTCAGGATGAGCCGAAGCCCCGCCTTCACCCCATGCGCCGCCAGCGCAACCAGCCCGGCCAGCACCGCGCCGCTGATTTGCAGCGCCGGGCTGGCCTCGCCCAGCGCCGCGAAAACGAGGACCGCCGCCGCGACCGGCCGGATGATCGTATGGATCGCATCCCACGCGGTGTCGGCGTACGGGACCTTGTCGATGAAGAATTCGAGCACGAAGAAGAGCGCGGCCGTGGCGAGCACGATGGGATTGGCCAGGCCGTAGAGTGCCGGTGTGAGGCCGGCGATCCACCCCAGGTTGATGGCAAGGCCCAGGAACGCGATAGTCGCGTAAAGATTGAGCCCCGCCCCGAATGCGACGCCCAGAATCTGGCCCAGCACCACCAGCGGAGCAGTAATCACTTAGCGCGTAATAACTTAGTGGCTCGGTGAACGTATTGGGAGACCCCTCAACCTAACCAATCGGCCGGTGCGGCGGAACCCTGAAAGCAAAAGCCCGGTCCACGAAGGACCGGGCCCTTACTTCCGCTAGGCGTCAAGCAGGCGGATTACTTGCCGCCCTTGCGAACCTCTTCCTGACGCTGGACACCCTGGAAGACGCAGCCCGTCGAATACAGCGGGACGTACAGCACCTTCACATCATTCAGGTCCTCGCGCAGGTCCTTGTGCTCCTCGAGAATCTTGCCGAGATCAGTACCGGCCTGGGCACGGTTCAGCTCGTTGAGCTCCTCGATGACATCCTGGACTTCGTCACGATCGGCGTAAACCGGCACGCCATTGACGGTGCCCAGGAAAGCGAGTTCCGTCGCCTCGATCGTACGGGCGGTGCCGTACGTGGCGAACTCCACGGACTGTGTGCCGATGTTCATCGTCAGCGGCTGCCCACGCACGTACCAGTCGGCATTCGACGCGACCATCACATTGCCCACCGATTCGCGAAGCGGACGGTCCGTTCCACCAACTGTAATGACGGTGTCGCGACCCTCGATCAGGGTAGCGGCCTGCATACGAACGCCACCCGGCGACGTCGGATCGATCACGCAAACACTGATCGCCTCACGACGAACTTCCGGTACCGGCGTCGGCGCCGGTGCGGGCGGTGGCGGCGCTACGGCTACCACGGGCGGGCTCTGCACGCCAAACAGGAACGACAGGCCGAGCTGACCATACAGCTCATGAACGGCACCACCCACGTCCTCGTCGGTCGTGTTGTTCGTGAGTGCGTCGAGTGCGTGGATCGGGGCGTCCCAGATCCGGTCACCAACCTCGGTGCGCAGGCCGATATTACGAGCCAAACGCCAGTCTGCGCCCAGCCCAACCAGCCCCATCAGCGTGGTGGCCTTCGCCAGGGCGAAGCGCGTTCCTGCCGCATCGAACGTCGAGCACTCGAAATCCTCGCCCTCCTCGGTGTCCGTGCAGGTGGCGCCGGTACCGGCCGGATTCACCCACTTGGCACCCACGCCCAGCGCGAGGTACGGCAACAGCTCCATGCTCGTGAACTCTTCCGCCGGCTGGCGGAACCGGAACAGCAGGTCGCCCGTGCCGCTCCACAAATTCACGGTGCCGACATACGTCGCGGCATCATTCTCGAAATCGGTGTCCGCGTATGTCGCGTTCGCGCGCAGACCGATACGCTGGCTCGGCCAGAAGCCGCATAACCGCGGCAGGAAGGGCGCGCTGCCAAAGCCAATCGCATCATCATCAGCCAGGCCGGGCGCATGATCCTGGTCGATGTTGTTGTTGAACCAGGAATATCCACCCCCCAACGTCAAATCCCACTTCCACGACTGCGCCGCGGCCGGCGCAGCAGCGACCGGCAACAGAAGTGTACCGACCAGTGCTACCTTACTTGCGAGTCTCATAAATCCTCTCCTCTTCCCCAAACACATTTGCGGACGTTACGACGGCTCCGCCGCCCGCCGCTTACGGCCCGTCTGCAAAACTCGGGGCCGCCCCATGAATTCGCAGAGCCCGTGCCATTATTTGGACGCTGGAGGGCCGCCGAAGTAACATCGCTGGGGCAGTCGCGAGGCATTCGGCAAAGACATCCGTTCTACGATCGTACGAACAAAGAAAAGGGGCCGGAGCACTTGCTCCGACCCCCCAAAAACAACCGTCCACGCAAGTCCGGCGTTACTTGCCGCCCTTGCGGACCTCCTCCTGACGCTGGACGCCCTGGAAGACGCAGCCCGTCGAATACACGGGCACATACAGCACCGTCACATCCTCGAGCGCCTCGCGCAGCGTGCGCTGGTCGTTGAGCAGGGTGCCCAGATCGGTGCCCGGACGCGTGCGATTCAGCTCGTTCAGCTCACTGATCACATCCGCGACGTCGTCAGCATCGGCATATACGGGGAACCCGTTAACGGTGCCGAGGAACGCCAGATCCTGCGCCGCAACCGTACGCGTGCTGCCGTACGTCGTGAATTCGACGCGCTGGCGACCGATGGTCATGACCAGCGGCTGGCCGCTCGTGTACCAATCAGCACCGGTTGCGACCGTGACGTTGCCTACCGTCTCACGGAACGGCCGGCGCGCATCACCCGCCCGCCGCCGCGCCCGGTGTGGCGTTCGAGCGGT
>CBJLQC010000253.1:0-4760 GCA_966424955.1 uncultured bacterium
GCCTCGAGGTCGCGATACCGCACGCGCTGAACAGCGCCCTCGCGCCGGCGCTCCCGTCCGCGCCACGCCCGCGCGCGCACGATGCCGTACAGGTACAACCCGGTATCCGCAGCGCTGCCGGCCGGCGCGCGCGGCTGATCGCGCGCTTCGTGCACGGCTCCCGGCTCGGGCGCGACCGATTCGGCGATCACGTCGGCCTGCGCGGGGTCCTTCAGCGGATGCCTGAGCATCTCCGGCACTTCGACGGCGGTCGGATCACGTGGCGTCTTCTGGTCGCTCATTCGCTTTCATTTCAATACTGCCCGCCTCAGGGCAGCAGCACCTGCATGCGGTCCTGCATGCTGGGCGTGGTCACTTCGGGACCGTCCGGCCCCATGTACACGTTGATCTCACTGCGCATGCCGACGTCACCACGCAGATAGATGCCGGGCTCGATCGAGAAACCAACACCCTCGATCAGCTGGCGGGTTTCGTTGGTTTCCAGGTTATCAATGTTCGGACCCATACCGTGAATGGCCTGGTCGATGGAGTGGCCGGTGCGATGCACGAAGGCGTCGCCATAACCGCGCTCGCTGATGTAGGCGCGGCACACATCATCCACCTCGCCACCCATCACGCGGCGCCCGGCCGCGTGGCTGTCGACCAGGAATTGCACCGCGGCATCCCGCCCGCCGCACACGATCTCGAACAATTTGGCCACCCGGTCTGGCACACGGGCCCCAAGATAACCCATCCAGGTCTGGTCGGCGTAAACCGTATGGTCGTGCTCCTTGGCCCAGAGGTCGATCAGCACGACGTCGCCGCGGTGGCACTCGTCGCCCATGTCCGCCGGGTTGTAATGCGGATCGGCGGCATTGGGGCCGCGCGCGACGTGGCAGTCCGCGCCGGCACTCGCGCCGCGGGCCGCCAGGTCGGCCACGATCCAGGCGTGCACATCACCTTCCCGCACCGGCGTTCCGGCCGCGATCTCCTGCGCCAGGCGCGTGAACGCCGCATACGCCGTCTGCATGAGGATCACGCTCGCGCGGCGGTGCGAGGCGAGGTCTGCCTCGGTCCAGGCCGAGTAGAAGCGCGAGACCAGGTCACCTGAGGCGACGACCTGGTGGCCGAGCGCGCGTATCATCTCGAGCACGCCGGCCGGTACCAGGTCCATGGCCGGCACGGCGTCGTTCGGCGAGATCTCCATCGCCAGCCGCTTGCCGCTGCCCAGCACCTGGCGCAGGACGGCGTCCAGCTCGCGCCAGCTCGAGTACTCGTCACGCGGGTGCGTCCAGCTTTGCCACGGCCCGGCCTCGATCTTGTGCGAGATCGCGTGCGGCTCGCCCACGGCCGGCACAAGAACGAAATAGCGGCGCGTCAGATCGCCCAGACCGGTCAGCTTGCCGGCAACCGTATTGCGCGCGCGAAAATCATAGAGCAGCCAGCCATCCAGCTGCGCTGCCTGCAGCTCGGCCTGGATGTCGCTGAGCCGCTGATTGATCAACTCGAAAGCCATCGCTTCGTCCTCATAACCAACCACGTTTGCGGAAGTAAATTACCAGTGAGCCTCCGGTCAGCAGCATCAATGCGACGGCCCACAGGTAGCCAAAACGCCATTTCAGCTCGGGCATGAAATGAAAATTCATGCCGTACACGCCGGCCAGCCACGCCATGGCCATCAGGATGATGGACCATGCCGCCATGATGCGAATCGTACGATCGAGCTTGTGTGCGGAGATCGAGAAGTACGCGGTGAGCGTGGCGACCAGGGTATCACGCAGCGCATCCAGTTCTTCCGTCTCGCGGTGCACGTGATCGAGCACGTCCTGGAAGTACGGATGCAAGGGCTCTTCGATGACTTCGACATCGCGCCGAACCAGGTTGCGGACGATGTCGTGCAGCGGCGAGAGTGTGCGTCGCGTAATCGCGACTTCGTGCCTCAGCTGCAAGAGTTCCGGCACGCGATCCTCGGACTCGCCGGTGAGCACGAGATTCTCCAGATCATCGACGCGTACGCCGAGATGGTCGATGACCGCGATGTAGCTGTCTACCACACCATCGAGGAGAGCGTAGGCGAGGGCGCTGGTGGATGTGTAGAGCGCATCGTGCTCGCGCCAACGGGCAATGACATCGTCGACTACCTGGAGCCGGCGGTCGTGCACCGTGAGGATCCAGCGAGCACCCACGCAGACATGGAGCTCCTGCAATGCGGTGCGCGACCGCTCGTCGTTGATGTAAGCAATGTATCCGACGAGGAAAAAGTAGCCCGGATAGAAGTCGAGCTTGGGCCGCTGGCGGCCGCGCATGCAATCTTCGACCGCGAGGGGATGCAGGCCCAGCTTGTGCCGCAGCAGGTCTTCCTCTTCATCACCGGGGCAGATCACATCGATCCACAATCTGGGCGGACCGGAACGCTCGGCAGCGAGGGCCGCGTATTCCGCCAGTGCCTGTTCGAGCGGCACGGCGTGCACGCCATTATCACGCTGGAGAAAGCAGTGCACGGCGGCCGGAGCCGCGGCCCGCAGGTCGCGGCGTGCCCGCGGCGTGCGCGGCGGACGGTGGGTCACCTCTTTGCTCATGACATGAGGTTACGGCTTGGGCGGAAGTCCGGCCAGCGCGCGCACGACATCGACGACGCCGGCGCCGACGCGCGGCGGATCGTAGCCGCCTTCCAGTGTGTGCACGATGCCGATGTCGGGCAGCATATCCACCAGGTGCGTGGTCACTGCATGCAGATCGCGGGGCTCGAGCAGCAGCTGGCCGAGCGGATCGCCGCGCAGGCAGTCGAAGCCGGCCGAGACGAGCACGAAGTCGGGGCTGAAATCGCGCAGCACCGCCTCCAGCTCGCGGCGGAAGTGCGCCTGGAACTCGGCGCCGCTCGTGCCCGCCGGCAGGGGCACGTTGCGCGTCGTCCCCATGCCATCGCCGGCACCCGTTTCCGCGCGCATGCCGGTGCCCGGATACCAGGGACTCTGGTGGAACGACATGAAGTAGACGGTCGGGTCTTCGTAAAAGATGTCCTGCGTGCCGTTGCCGTGGTGCACGTCCCAGTCGATGATGAGGACGCGCGGCACGCCGCGCTGCTGCAGCAGCCGCGCGCCGATCGCGACGTTATTGATCAGGCAGAACCCCATCGAATGGTCGGGCGTTGCGTGGTGGCCGGGCGGCCGGGCGAGGGCGAAGCCGTTGCGCGCGTTGCCGCGCAGCACCGCGTCACACGCGGTCATGAGCGAGCCGGCCGCGGCCAGCGTGGCGTCCCAGCTGACCGGCGACATCATGGTCTCGCCCGCGTCGAGCGGGACACTCTGTCCACTGCGCTTCGCCTGCTCGCGCGCCAGCACGAGCATGTCGATCATCGGCTGCGTGTGCACCAGGTGCAGCACGCTGTCCGGCAGCGGCACGCCTTCCAGCTGTAGCACCACGTCCTGCAGGTCGGGCGTGTCGCGGTAGAGGGCATGGATGATGGCGGGCAGCCGACCCTGGTGCTCGGGGTGCTTCCAGCCCGGGTCGTGCAGCGAACACGCTTCGTGCATGACCAGCGCAGCGGCGCCCATCCTAGATGTCGGAGATCGCGAGCGAGCGGGCCGGCTCGGTCAGCAGCTCCGCGCCACTGGCCGTAATGACCATGATGTCCTCGAGCCGCACCCCGAACTTGCCGTACTGGTAGATGCCGGGCTCGTTGCTGAACGACATGCCGGGGCGCAGCACTACGTCACTGCCCTTGACCAGGTACGGCCACTCGTGCCCTTCCAGCCCGATGCCGTGGCCGAGCCGGTGCGTGAAGAACTTGTAGCCGGGCCCGTATCCCTGCGCGGTGATGTAGTCACGCGCGACCGCGTCGATGGCGCCGGCCGCTTTGCCCGGCCGCGCCGCAGCGAGCGCGCGACGCTGCGCTTCCCGCACGATCTCGAACACCTTCACCGCCTCGGCGGTGGCCTCGCCGAATGCGACCGTGCGGGTGATGTCCGACTGATAGCCGTGCACCGACGTGCCGCCGTCGATCAATACGATCTGCCCCCTCTCGAGCGCGCGCGGATGCTCGAGCCCGTGCGGATACGCCGACGACTCGCCAAAGAGGATCAGCGCGCCGCCGCGGTAGCCCAGCTTCTGGAACGCCTGCTGCAGGTTCGTGCCCAGCTCGTCCTGCGTCATGCCTTCGCGCAGCGTCTGCAGCGTTGCGCGATAAGCTTCGATCGTCACGCGGTTGGCGTGACGCATGATCTCGACTTCGTGCGCGTCCTTCACGCCGCGGCAGGCGTGCGTGATCGGATCCGCGTTGGTCACCTGGATGGCGGGCCGCACTTTCGCCAGCTCATCGAAAACGAATACCCGGCCGCTGCTCTCCACCGCGAGCGTACCGGCGGCAAAACCCCAGTCACGCAGCGTCGCAGCGACCAGCGCGTACGGGCTTTCGTCTTCCTGCCACACGCGGATGCGGAATTTGTCCTGGATCTGGCTTTCGGCGCGCTCGCGCTCGAACGCCGGGCAGATGACGACCGCCTCACCTTTGCGAGGCAACAGCAGCGCGAACAGGCGCTCGCTGCGCCCCCAGCGCAATCCCGCGAAATAGTCGAGCGAAGGCCCGGGCTCGATCAGCAGCGCATGCACGCCGCTGGTCAGCATCAGGCGCTGCGCTTTCGCGCGCCGCTGCGCGCGCTCGGCATCGCTGATCGGTGCCGGCTCCTGGGCCTTCAGGGATGGCAGGCTGGCGATCGCCGGATGTAACGGGCGTTCCTGTGCCAGGCGCGGCTCGAGCGTTACGGCTGCTCCCGCGATGACGG
>CBJLQC010000254.1:0-4759 GCA_966424955.1 uncultured bacterium
GTCGAGCGCTTCATCAACACGCACGAGATCAACTTCGTCGTGGAGCAGAATCGCGATGCGCAGCTGCGCAGCCTGTTGATGCTCGAGCTGAAAGTCGCCCGCGAGGCGTTGTCGAGCGTGCGGCAGTATGGCGGCCTGCCGCTTTCCAGCGCGGATGTGGTGAGCGGGGTGCTGAGCCAGCTGCCCGCCGGACTGGCGCCCGCGACCCGCGCCGCGGCACCGGCCGTGGATTTGTCGATGGAGGTCGCGCCATGACGTCGATTCAGAAACCGCGCATCAATCAGCTCGCGCTGCCGGTCAATGCCCTCGGGCTGACGCGCCGTGATTACGAAGGCGCCATGTCCACGTTGTGCGCCGGCTGCGGTCACGACTCGATCACCGCCGCCATCGTGCGGGCGTTCTGGGAATTGGACCTGCCGCCGCACCGCGTGGCCAAGCTGAGCGGCATTGGCTGCTCGTCCAAGACACCGGCGTACTTCCTGAAGGAAGCGCACGGCTTCAACTCGGTGCATGGCCGCATGCCGTCCATCGCGACGGGCGCGGCCGCGGCCAATCGCGATCTGATCCTCATCGGCATTTCCGGCGACGGCGACTCGCTGTCGATCGGGCTGGGCCAGTTCTGTCACGGCATCCGTCGCAATCTCAACATGCTCTACATCCTGGAGAACAACGGCGTCTACGGTCTGACCAAGGGCCAGTTCTCCGCTTCCGCCGATGTCGGCTCCCGGGCCAAGCGGGGCGAGCCGAACCGCTTCGCGCCCATCGATCCGGTGCTGACCGCGCTGACGCTGGGCGCGACCTTCGTGGCGCGCTGTTTCAGCGGCGACAAGGAGCAGCTGGTCCCCATCATCAAGGCCGGCCTCGCGCATCGCGGCTTCGCCTTCATCGACGTCATTTCGCCGTGTGTGACCTTCAACGATCACGAAGGCTCGACCAAGAGCTATCGGTACACGCGCGAGCGCGCGCGCGAAGTCGTGCATGCGGATCTGGTGGAGCCGCGCGCCGAGATCGCCGTCACCCTGGTCGCCGGCGATGTCACGGACGTGCGCATGCATGACGGCAGTGTCGTCCGCCTGCGCAAAGTGAGCGCGGACTACGATCCCACCGATCGGGATACGGCCTACGCGTACGTGCGCGCGCGCCAGCGCGCGGGCGAGGTGTGCACGGGGTTGCTTTACCTGGAGACCGGCGCGCCGGACCTGCACGAAGTCGAAAACACGGTGCCGGGACCGCTGGTCGAGATTCCCTTCGAGCAGCTCTGCCCGGGCAGCGCCGCGCTCGACGCATTCATGCAGGAGTTCCGGTAGGTCCGGACCGCCCCCGGGTTTCACATGTTACGAGTGACCCATCCAAACATGGATTTCCATGAGTTGTGCACTGGGAAGGCCGCTTTCGCGGCGATAGCTGAAAGCGCCACTCGTAACACGTGAAACCCGGGGGCTACTGCCGGTTCACCACCGCGATGATGGCCTGCAACGCCGGGTCGCGCCCGCCGAAGAAGTCGGCCGACGTCAGTGGCGCCGGCAGCTGAGGCGCAATCCACGGCCGCTGGTCCTCCCAATCCGAATTCATGTGCATGCGGTTGGAGATGTTGATCTGGATGCCGCTGTAAGGCAGCACGGTGGCGGTGCTCTCGCCCGTGAAGTTGGGCGCTGAGCCGGTCGGCTCACCCACGAAAATTGGAGCGAGCAGCCACTCCAGCTTGCTCACGAAATTCTGCGCGGCCGAGAAGGTGTGACGACTGGTGATGACGTAGATGCGCCGCGCGGTATCCGCCGCCGTGAACGATGCGATCGCCTGGATCAGCGGCGGCAGCAGGAAGGTGTTGCCGCCGCCGTTCAGCCGCGTATCCACGATCAGGTTCCGATACGCGGGATTGCGCAGCTGCGTAGCCAGCCGCTGCGAGAAGACGGGCAGCCTCAGCGTGTCCATCTCGGCCACCGCGTTGAAATTGAGATACAGGGCGCGCGCCTCGGGCAGCTCGCGCGTCCAGTAGTAGCGGCTGCGATCCAGGTAGAACGGCTGCGTCGCATCGGTCGGCGCCGACAGTCCCGCAGGACGCCTGATGGGCCCGCCCGCCAGGTGGGCGACGCTGCGCCGGCCCCGGCCGTCCTCCAGTGTCACGTCCACCGTGCCGTCGGCATTGGCGGCACCCAGCTCCGCCAGCACCGCGGTGTTGATCAGCGCACCGGGCAGGCGCGCGCGCAGATCCATGTCGTTGTCGTGGTTGATAAAGCCCGCGGCGCCGCGCGCGACTTCCTCGATGCCCTGCCGGCCGATACGGACCACCCGGCTGCCGCGGTAGCGGCTCGCCTCGCCCAGGCCGTTGACCACATAGACGCCATCGCTGAAGAGATACACGTCGATCGGCAGCATGCGCATGGCGGAATCCATGGCCATGCCGCTGTGTCCGTCGCGCAGCATGGCGACCGCGCGCCGCAGGCCGAGCTTGATGCTGATGTTGGTCGCAGTCGGGACGCGGGCTTTCAATGCCTCGATGGAATCGGCCAGCTCGCGCGAATACGCGGGCCGCTCCGGATGCACGTGCATGCGCCGCGCCTCGCGCAGGAAGAAGTCGATGTCGCGGCGCCACTTCTCGTCGCGCGACAGCGTGGCCACATCCGCGCGCGGGTAGAGCGCGCGCAGCCGCGCCGAGTCGCGCAACGCCGCGAAGACGCTGTCCTCGAGCAGCCGCTCGGGGTGTTGCAGCCGGTTTGCCAGCGCATGCTCGAGCCAGGTCAGCGCATTGGCCGGCTGGCCGGCCGCCGCGTAGGCGCGCGCGATCTCGAGGGCTGTGACGCCGCGATTGAACACGCCCAGGCGGTAGGCATGCTCGAGCGCGCGCGCCGCTTCCGGCCATTGCTTCGTCTGTGCGGCCATCCGCCCGTACCGCCGCCACAGATAAGCGTCCGCCGAGTCGAGCGGCGCGATCTGGCGAAGCAGCGCCAGCGCGGAATCAGGCTTGGCCTGCTGCTGAAGCTCGGCGCTGCGGTTCTTTGCCTCGTAGAGCTGCACGGGCGTTAAACCCTGCGCCTGCAATTCCAGCGCGGTGCCGGCCAGGAACAGAAGCGAGAGGAGACTGCCGAAGATCAGGCTGATGCGCATAACGCCCTGCGGGTTGTGGTGGAAGGTGACGCGGGTTTAGATCGGCCAACCGCCGAAAAGGTTGGCCTTACGCGTAGCGCGCGCGACCGCAGCGCGCACCGGGCGCGGTCCGGTCAGCGATTACGCTCCGCGTCCAGAGCGGCGCTCAACGCCTCGGTGCGCGCGAGCACCTGCCGCGAGAATGCTTCGGAGACGGCGGAAATACGGATGCGGGAGAGCAGCGTCGCTTTCGCTACGGCCCACTCCGGCGCGCCCGGCGGCAGGCTCCACAGGTAATCCGGCTCATCGATATAGCCATCCCGCAGCAGCGGTGTGAGCCTGGCCTGCACGTCCTCGAGTAGCCTGGTTTTGCCCGCACCGAGCCCGGCCTTGACCAGTCCCCGCCCGACCATCACGGAGATGTACAGCTCATCCACGAGGTACGAGTTGTTCCGGTTCATGATGTCGTACTCGCCGCGCGTGGTTTCGTAATAGTCGACGATGCGGTCACGCAGCTGGCGGTTGCGGATCAGTCGCAGGTTACCCGTGCTCAGCAAATCCTGATAGGTCGCATCCCGCAGGATCATGGTTCGGCGATCGATCAGCTGGCTCAGGTTGGCGGATACCGCCGCGCGATCCTGTGTGCCGGCGGCGGCCGAGAGCGCGCGATAAGCCTTCAGCCCGGTCTCGACCTGTCCGGCTTCGAAGGCCACCTTTTCGCGCAGCTGCGCGGTCGTGGAGCCGATATCACGGCGCAACAGCGCGAGGTAGGTGATTTCGTTGCGGCGGTCCTGCCGCTTCTGGTAGATCGCGTTGAGCGCCAGGGCGACCAGCACACCCGTGACGATGACCAGGAATTCGGCCGCGAACCAGCGGGCCCGCGTCCGCCAGAGCGCTAGTGAATCGCTCATACAGAGTCTCTTTGCGCTTTCAATCGCGGGGCGGCTTCCAGTCGCGGTGCGCTTCGTATGCGGGCACTGCGCCGGGGCGATTCTCGCGTTCCATCAGCCGTTCGGCGAGCCACTGGTACCACTCCAGCACGCCTGGATAGTCGAGCCGCTTGCGACGCTCGATGACACTCGGCTTCAACTTGTTCCAGGAGCTGACGATGGAAAAGTGGAACAGCTCATCGACCCACTCGATGGGCACGTCGCCGCGATAGACCATCACGCCCATGGCCTCGAACGTGAGCACGACCTGCCGGATCTCGTGCGCATGCGGGCCCGTCGTCGCGAGCGCGAGCATGCTGTCTGCCGACAGGGAATCCGGCAGCTGATTCAGGTAGTCGGTGCCGCGCACGTGATCGGGGCTCTGCAGCGTCTGATAGAGCTGCAGCATCGACTGCGACTCCTGCGACGACCGCATCTCCCGCAGCTCCGCCGCGCCGAATACGACGCCCGCCATCACCGTGATCATGGTAATGGCATCGAAGATCCACTTCCACTCCAGCTTGCGCCCCGGCATGGGGATTTCCTTGCTGTGCTCGTGATGGCGGGCGGTAGGTTGCTAACAAGCTGTGCGCGCGAGCGTACGGGCGCAACGATCACGTCCGCGCCGTTTGGCGTGTCTTCGCAGTACCGCGACATCGCATAGCCGAAGCGGTAGCCGATGGCTTCGTAGAAGCACGCTACCGGACGCACGGCGCCGCGAAGGTAGCAGCCCGCGGTCGGTCTCA
>CBJLQC010000255.1:0-4712 GCA_966424955.1 uncultured bacterium
CAGCCACGGAAAATTGCCCGGCGCATCTTTCCAGACGCCTTCCGGCGTTTCGAAGAAATGACCGACCGCGTCGAGACGGAAGCCGTCTACACCCATATCCTGAAGCCAGAAGCGCGCGATCTTCTGCATCTCCGCCTTCACTTCCGGATTCGCCAGGTTGTGATCGGGCATGCCGCTCCAGAACAGCCCGTAGTAGAACTGGTTGCCGGCGCGATGCCAGGTCGGCGCTTCCCACCCCGGCATCTTCCGCTCCGTCGGCGACCAGATGTACCAATCGCGATACGGCGAGTTGGGCACCTGCACGGCGGACCGAAAATACGGGTGATAGTTCGAGCTGTGGTTCAACACCATGTCATACAGCACGCGGATGCCCCGGCGATGCGCTTCGCTGATCAGCCGCTGGAAATCCTCCTTTGTCCCATAGTCGCGATTGATGTCGTAGTAATTGGTCACGTCGTAGCCGTGATAGCTGGGCGACGGCGAGACCGGCATGAGCCAGATGCACGTGGCGCCCAGGTCGCGTTGCGATTCCGCGCTCCCGTCATTGATGTAATCCAGCTTCTCGATCAGCCCGCGCAGATCGCCCATGCCATCCCCATCGCTGTCGTAAAAGGAACGGACGAACACTTCGTAGCAGACCCCCTGCCGGCGCCATTCCGTTGTTGTGCTGGTGGTTTGCTGGGCGAAGAGCGGCGCGCGCGCGGTCAGGGCAACGGCCAGGAGCGCAACGGCAGAGCGGATCATGAGCGGCAATCCTCGGTGCTGGTGTGATGGGTGGATCGTACGCGCCGTCCGCGCACTCGACAAGGATCGGGCCCGGTCGCACAAAATCCTTCACAGGACGGGTGCCTCCAGCATAGCTTTCGGCCCATGGAAAAGCGCCGCCTCAGTTTCTGGCAGATGTACAACATGAGCTTCGGCTTCCTCGGCATTCAATTCGGCTGGGGATTGCAGCTCGCGAACATGTCGGCCGTGTACGAAAAGCTCGGCGCGCGCCCGGAGGAAGTGCCGTTGCTCTGGCTGGCTGCACCCATGACGGGATTGCTGGTGCAGCCGATCGTGGGCGCGCTCAGCGACAGCACATGGGGACGACTTGGCCGACGTCGTCCCTATTTTCTTACCGGCGCCATCTTCAGCTCCATCGCGCTGTTCTTCATGCCGACCTCGAGCACGCTGTGGATGGCCGCGTCGCTGCTCTGGATCCTGGATGCATCGATCAACATCTCGATGGAGCCCTTTCGAGCGTTCGTGGCGGACAAGCTGAACGTGGAGCAGCGCACTACCGGCTTCGTCGTGCAGTCCTTCTTCATCGGCATTGGTGCCAGTCTCGCGAATGCGCTGCCGCTCATCCTGCGCTGGCTGGGCGTGGAGGGCACGACCGCCAGCGGCATCCCCCTGACGGTCAAATACGCCTTTCAGGTAGGTGCACTCGTCTTCCTGCTCGCGGTTTTGTGGACCGTCATCACGACCCCGGAAGACCCGCCCGCGGACCTGGATGCCTGGCGCCGTCGCAAGCAGGAGCGGGGCAGTCCCGTGGCGCACATGCTGAAGGAGATTGCCGGAGCCATCCGCGAAATGCCCGCGACCATGAAGCAACTCGCTGTCGTGCAAGTTTTTACGTGGCTCGGCCTCTTCTGCATGTGGATGTTCTTCGTACCCGCCACCGCACGGCATGTCTTTGGTGCGGTCGATCCGCAATCAGCGGATTACACGCGGGGGATGGAGTGGGGTGGCTTCGCCTTTTCCTTTTATTCGATCACCTGCTTCCTGGTCGCGTTCGCGCTGCCCGTACTCGCGCGCCGCACCAGTCGCAAGGCCGTGCACGCGGCCGCGCTGGCTATTGGCGGCATCTCGCTGCTGTCCGTCTACCTGGTCCGCGACCAGTATGTGCTTTTGCTGACTATGGTTGGCGTCGGCGTCGCGTGGTCTTCGATCCTCTCCATGCCGTACGCGATTCTGTCGGGCGCGCTGCCCCCGGCGCGCATGGGTGTCTATATGGGGATCTTTAACGCGTTTATTGTATTGCCGGAGATAACCGCCGCGATCGGCTTCGGGCCCCTCATCCGGGCGCTGCTCGGGCCGGACAATCCAAACGCGCCGCTGTACGTCGTGATGGCCGGCGGAGCGTGCATGCTGCTCGCCGCAGCCTGCGTGAGTTTAGTGCGCGATGTAGCCGCCATGCCTGTCGAAGAAATCCCCACAACACCGTTGGAAAGAGTTACTTGACTTTGGCTTAGCCGCCCACCAATTCTTCACGCGTCGGTAGTCCCACCGGCGTCTTTCCCAACGCAATTTGCTCCACCGCAAGAGGGGCAGAATGAACACCGTGCCGCCCTATCCTGGAGGGCAACCACTATGGCTCTAGGCAGCCGTACGCATTCTCGATTCGTCTTCAGTCGTCGCTTCACATTCTTACCTGGGAGGATCGGCCTTATGGTCGCTCGTCGTTTATTCGTTCTGCTGCTCGGCATGTTGAGCGTGACCACACCGCTCCGCGCGCAGGGAAGCGGGAACGTCACCGGTCGAGTGACGGACACCTCATCGCGGGAGCCGATACCCGGCGTCAGCGTTTTCGTGGGCAACCGCGGAACGATTACCGATGCCGAGGGCCGCTACCGCATTACGGGCGTGCCGTCCGGCGCGCGCCTCGTGCGCGCAGTCATGACGGGTTACAAGGAAGCAGGCCAAAACGTGAATGTGGCGGCCGGGCAGACCGTGTCCGCCGATTTCGCTTTGGAAACGGAAGCGATCGCATTGTCCGGCCTGGTCGTCGTCGGTTACGGCACGCAGCGCGCCGCCAACGTCACGACGTCGGTCAAGCAGATCAATGCGGAGGAGTTCAACACTGGACGCGTGGTGACGCCGCAGGAGCTGATCCAGAGCAAAGTGGCCGGCGTTCAGGTTGTCGATAACAACGAGCCCGGCGGCGGCACCAGCATTCGCATTCGCGGGGCAACCTCGATCAATGCGAGCAGCGATCCGCTGTTCGTCGTCGACGGCGTGCCTCTGGCAGGTCCCTCGGGCGGCGGGCTGTCGGCCGGTCGCAACGCGCTCAACTTCCTCAACCCAGCCGACATTGAAAGCATCACCGTGCTCAAGGACGCGGCCGCCGCGGCGATCTACGGCGCCAATGCCGCCAACGGCGTGGTGATGATCCAGACCAAGAAAGGCGATCGCCGAATCGCGATGGAATACACCGGCAGCGTGTCCGGCTCGGTCATTACCCGCAAACCGGACATGTTGAATGCCGCCGAGTTCCGCGCCGCGGTACAGCAGTACGGCGGGACGGCCAACATCGCGCAGCTGCAGAACGCCAACACCAACTGGTTCGACAACATCACGCGTGATGCGCTCGGCCAGGAGCACAACGTAGCGTTCAGCAGTGTCGGCGAGAAGTCCAATTATCGGCTCGGCTTTGGTTTCCTCGACCAGGATGGCGTGATCGAGGGGACCACGGTGCAGCGCCTTTCCGCATCGCTGAACTACAACCAGCGGCTGTTCGAGGATCGGCTGTCCGTGCGTTCCAGCCTGCGCGGCTCGCGCGCGAAAGACAGCTTTACTCCGGGCGGCGTACTGTCGAATGCGGCGCAGATGGGCCCGACGCAGCCGATCGACGATCCGACCCGGCCGACCGGTTATTACGATTGGCCTGGCAACAACGGCCAGTACAACCAGTTGACCTCGCCTGACAACCCGATCGCCATTCTGGACCTCGCCAGCGATAAGGGGTCCACTTACCGCGCCATCGGTAACGTGCAGGCTTCCTATTCCGTGCCCTTCCTCGAGGGCCTGCAGGCCAACGTCAGCCTCGGCTTCGACATCACCAAGGCGACGCGCGAGCAGTTCACGCCGGGCACGCTGCACAGCCAGCTGAAGACGGGTACGGGGGGTGTGCTGCATCGCCGTGACGAGACGTTCCAGAGCGGCTTGCTCGAGACATTCCTCAACTATACCGCGCCGAGCTTTGTCCCCGGCACGCTCGATCTGACCGCCGGCTACGCGTACTCGCAGGGACATGGCGAGTATCCCAAGATAACCGCCAGCGGGTTGTCCACCGATCTGCTCGAGGACGGCGCCATTCCGGCGGCGCGCACGATCCAGAACGACCTCTGGATCGATGACAACAAGCTGATCTCCTTCTTCGGCCGCGCCAACTACAACTGGAACGACCGGATTCTGCTCAGCGCGAGCCTGCGGCGGGATGGTTCTTCGCGCTTCGGCGAGGACAATGCGTGGGGCACGTTCCCGGCGGTCGGCCTGGCGTGGCGTCTGAGCGATGCCGCGTTCGTGCAGAACGTCGGGCTCAGCGATTTGAAGCTGCGCGCCTCATGGGGCAAGACGGGCAACCAGTCGTTCGCCAATTACCAGCAGTACACGACGTACCAGGTGGGCGACGCGCAGTCACAGATCTGGTTCGGTGACCAGTTCGTCACCACCGTGCGTCCCAGTGCGGCGGACCCGAACATCAAGTGGGAGGAAACCGACTCCTATAACCTCGGTGTCGATTACGGGTTCTCGAACAACCGCTTCACCGGAACGATCGACGTGTATCGCAAGGACACCGATGACCTGATCTTCACGGTGCCGATCGCGGCGGGGACCAACCTGTCGAACTTCCTGACCACGAACATCGGCAGCATGCGCAACACGGGCATCGAGCTGAGCCTGAGCGCGCGCATCCTGGAGAGCCCGACCGGCTTCAGCTGGACCGC
>CBJLQC010000256.1:0-4710 GCA_966424955.1 uncultured bacterium
GGCAGCAGGAAGTTGCGGGCGTAACCGGGACGGACCGTCACGATGTCGCCGCTCTGCCCAAGCTCCGCGACATCCTGTCTCAGAATCACCTTAAGATTTTTCATTTTTTCGTCTCGTTCTCAAATCGAGCCAGGTATCCGTCAGGCCGACCATCAGCGTGGTGACCATCACGACCGGATACAGTAACAAAAACACGAGGGCGGCCAGCACGCTGCCCAACAGCCCGGGCACGCCATACAGGCTCACCATTACGGCAAAGCCGCGCACCGCGTACAGCGCCGCCATGAAGGCGACCAGGTTTGCACCGGTGCGCGTCAGCGCGGCGCCGAACGGCAGAACCAGCAGCAGGATCCCGGCAACCGCGATCCACACCAGGTGGTCGCTGAAGCGGAAATCGCGCAGCCGGCCGATCGGGCGAGGATCGCGCGTCGCCAGACGTCGCCATAACCACCAGGCGAGCGCCAGACCCGCCAGCGAAGCCACCGCGATCATCGCCGGGTAAGCATTGGCCTGCCAGTCAGCGAAGCGATCGAGCGCGACGCTCATCTCCGCGACCCACGGCTGATCGGCCATCCGTCGCCCCCAGAAGGCACGGATGTCGGCCGCGCCGTTCCGCAGCTCTTGCGAGATCGTAAAATCCACGGTGCGCCAGCCGCCGCGATTGATCCAGAACAGCAACGCAGCGGATGCCGCCGCACCACCTACGGCGGCCAGCAGCCGGGAAGTCAGGCGCAGGTGCGGCAACAGCGACACGACGACCACGAACCACGCGCTCAGCATGAGCGCCCAGCCGCGGCCGAACCACCACACCGTCCCACCGCCCTCTCCCATGAAGCTGATGCCCAGCAGCACCAGACCCAGTACAGCCAGCCAGCTGCGACGCGGCGGCACTGCGATCAGGAGAAAAGCCAACGGGACGAAGATCAGCAGCGCCGGATTGACCGTACTGAAAGCAGCCGTCACGAGCGCCAGCACGACGGTGATCCCCCAGCCGCCCTGCGCGCTGGTGCCGGAGGCGTCCGAGACACGGGGAGACGGAGCCGGATCAACCATACCGTCGTCCTCTGCTCGCAATGCCGATCCCGAATCCGCTATTCGCCGTAACCTTTGACGAACGGCAGCAGCGCCAGATAGCGCGCCCGCTTGACCGCGGTGCCGATCTGCCGCTGGTGACGTGCACACACGCCGGTCATGCGGCGCGGCAGGATCTTCCCCTGCTCGGTCACCGCGCGACCCACCGTCTTCTCATCCTTGTAGTTGATCACCCGAATGCCATTCTCGCAGAAATAGCAATTCTTGGCGCCACGACGCACGAATGCGCTCATAGGTCGTCCTCACCTTCCTCGCCGTCTTCGTCATCACGGCGCGGCTCGCGCGTCATGATCGACATCGGCTGCGTCGGCTCGCCCTGATGCTGCACTACCAGATAGCGCAACAGCTCTTCGTCGAGCTTGAGCAGGCGCTCGAACTCGGGCAGCGCATCCTCGGCGGAGCTGAACTGCACGACGACGTAGGTGCCTGCGTTCTTCTTTTTGATCGGGAATGCCAGCTGGCGACGTCCCCAGACGTCGGTCGCCGTGATTTCGCCCTTGCCGGGGCCGGTCACCAGCTCGTGATAGCGAGCCAGCTTTTCCTGGATACGATCTTCGGCCAGCGCGGAGTCGAAGATGTACACCACTTCGTAGTTCTTCACGTGCGGAATGCTCCTTTGGTCACGTGGCTGCCCCTTTGACGGTGGCAGCAGGAGTTATGGTCGAGCCTTTAATTGTAACCCGCGCAAGGATTTCGGGCTAGGGGCCATAAAGAAACGGACGTGCACGTAGGGGTGCGTGCACGTCCGTTTACGGGGACCGTCCGATAGCCGGGTCAGACTTCGGCGCTGGCCCCCCGGCGTTTTGAGCCTGCCTTCGAGCGACACCGAGCGGTGCCGGCGAGGCTCGCGTTACCCGGTGCCGAGGGGAGCCGAACAGGCCGGCGCCGGGATCCGCACGGGCCATGGCAAGCAGGAGCCGGACCGTGTCGGCCACTCGGTGTTCGTTCGCGGGTAAAACGCGGCCGCATAATCGTTTATGCATTGCGGGCCCGCGTCATCCCCTGGTTGTGGGGGCGGGCCATCTGTGGGTACTCCGCATGCTTTTTGTGGCGCTGCGCCCACATCGCAAAAGACGAATGCAGCTCTGGCAGATTCCCATCACACGTTGAAACGGAAGAGCAGGATATCGCCGTCCTGGACCACGTATTCCTTGCCTTCCGAGCGCATCAGCCCTTGCTCGCGGGCGGCTTTCTGGCTGCCCGCCTTCTCGAAATCCGACCAGCCCAGCGTTTCAGCGCGGATGAAGCCACGCTCGAAGTCGGTGTGAATTTCAGCGGCCGCCTGCGGTGCTCGCGTGCCGCGGTGTATGGTCCAGGCGCGCACCTCCTTTTCGCCGGCCGTGAAGTAGCTGATCAGCTCGAGGAGATGGTAGCCGGCGCGTATCAGGCGGCTCAGCCCCGGCTCTGCGACACCCAGGTGCTCGAGGAACTCGGCGCGCTCCTCCCTGGGCAGCTGCATCAGCTCGGCTTCGATGCGCGCGGAGAGCACGACGACCTCCGCCGGCTCGTGCTCGGCTTCGACGACGGCGCGCAAGCGTTCGACGAATGGATTGGTACCGGCCGCGAGGTCTGCTTCCGCGACGTTGGCCGCGTACAGCTCCTGCTTGGAGGTCAGCAGATTGAAAGAGCGGAGCAGCCGCTGCTCGTCGTCGTTGACCACGTCGACTTTGCGCGCCGGCTCACCCGCGGACAGCAGTACGTGCAGCTTCTGCAACAGGGCGAGCTCGGTCACGGCGTCCTGGTCGCCACTCTTGGCCGTACGCTGCACGCGCTCCAGGCGTCGCTCCACCACCTGCAGGTCGGAAAGCACCAGCTCGAGGTTGATGATCTCGCGATCGCGCACCGGATCGACTGCGCCCATCACATGCGTGACGTCCGGATCTTCGAAGCAGCGCACCACGTGCACTATGGCATCCACTTCGCGGATGTGGGAGAGGAACTTGTTGCCCAGTCCCTCCCCTTCGGAAGCGCCTTTGACCAGGCCGGCAATGTCGACAAAGGTCACCACGGCCGGGACCGTGCGCTGCGGCTGCACGACCGCGGCCAGCTTATCAATGCGCGGGTCGGGAACTTCCACTACACCGACATTTGGTTCGACGGTGCAGAACGGGTAGTTCTCCGCGGAAGCGGCGGCACCGGTGAGGGCATTGAACAAAGTCGACTTGCCCACGTTGGGCAGACCGACGATTCCGAGTCTCAGGTTAGGCATTAGGGACCACGTTTCAAATTTTACGCAAAAGACCCGGAAACATATCAGTGTCCCCGATTTACAGCCATTTGTCCGCTTCAATTACGGTGGTATTACAGGAAACTCTTCCGTAATTCCGTGCCGTGCACGATGCAACGTGGTCCCCTGGAGTTCACAAACGCGCGGTCGTTTGTTTGGGCGAGTAAAGCGGCGCGCCGTCAGGCGCGGTGTGCGCGCTCCTGCGGCGGGGATTGCAGCGCGCGCAGCAGAAATGGATAAGCCTGGTAAGCAGTGCGCGCGGATGCGAGCTCGAGGCGCTCGCGATTCGTGTGCGCATATCGCTCTTCGCCCGGTGCGAACCCGATGGTAGGAATACCGTGCACGCCACAGCTGTGACCGCCGTCGGTGGCGAACGCCCAGGGGCGCACGGCCGGCCGGCGACCGGTGTGTTCCGCGATGACGGCTACCGCCGTCTGCACGACGGGATGATCCTCGCGCATGAGGAAACCCGGCGTGAACATGCGCCGTTCGCGCGTGCGGCCGGTGTAAGTGCGCTGCGCCTCGATGCTGTAGACGACGTCGAAGCTCCAGCCATCGGGCAGGCGCACCCGTTCGCGCAGGAAATCACCGAGTGTTTGCCGCAGTTCATCCGCGGTCGCGCCGGGAATGACGCGCCAGTCGAGGACGATACGCGCGCGATCGGGAATGACGTTGCGGCTGCGCGGCAGCGTCTCCAGCGCGGTGGGCGCCATCGTCGCGGAGCCGAGCAGCGGCGCACTGCGCTGTTGGCTGGTTGCGAATTCCTGGATGGCCGGGAGCACGAGCGGCAGCACGTCGATCGGATTGCGCGCGCGCTGGGGCGCACTCGCGTGGCCCGCCAGCCCCTGTATCTCGACGATGAGCTCGGCGCGGCCGCGGTGACCTACGCAAATGTCGCCGGCCGTCGCTTCGCCAATGACGACGACGTCGGGTTTGACGTTACCCGCCTGGAGCAGGTACTCCATCCCCCAACCGCCGCGTTCTTCCTGCACCGTATGCGCGATGACGATGTCGCCGGCGGGACGATCCTCCAGGAAACGTGCGGCCGTGTATGTCTGGATGGCGAGCGGGCCCTTGATGTCCATGGCGCCACGCCCGTGCAGGAAACCGTCGGCAATATCGCCACTGAACGGCCCGTGTTCCCAAGTGCCCTGGTCACCGACATCGACGACATCGAGATGGCAATTGAGCATGAGCCGCCGGCCGTCGCCGGCGCCCTTCACCAGCGCGAAGCAATTGCCGACCTCGTCGGACCAGACTTCATCGAAGCCCAGCGCCTTGCACTCCGCCAGGACACACGCGGCAACATCGCCTTCCTGGCCGGGCAGGCCGGGGATGCGGATGAGTGCCTGCGCGAAGGCTATGGCTTTTTCGAAGGAGAGGTCAGGCAT
>CBJLQC010000257.1:0-4680 GCA_966424955.1 uncultured bacterium
CGCCGATGCGCCGTTCGTCGTGCGCCAGCTGCCGCGCCCACGCGGCAAGCGTGCGGCAGAGCGGCGGGGCCGCGGCAGCGGCCGGCTGCCGCTCGGCGTCACGATCAGTGTTGGTGTAGCCGGGCCGACCGCGCGGCACAATACTATCGATGCCGTGCTGAAGCAGGCCGACCAGGCGATGTACCGCGCGAAGCGCGCCGGGCGCAATTGCGTCGCCGTCTGATCGCTCACCATCCCGAACCGGAGGTCCCGTGAAGTCCTTTCGTGCCGTGCTGATTGGTATTCTGTCCCTGCCGTTGCTAGTCGCGCCGCGCGCGGCGGCGCAGCAGCCGCAGCCGCCGGCCCAGCCGTCGCCGGTCGTCGTGCGTGTGCCCGCCGCCAAGGCGGAGGACGTGCAGAGCATCGATGGCATCATCAACGCACTCTACGCGTCGATCTCCGGGCCGCCGGGCGCGCCCCGCGACTGGCCGCGCATGCGTTCGTTGTTCGTGCCGGACGGGCGCCTCATGCCGACCGTGAACCGGCCGCCCGAGGGCCGCGGCATCGTCATGTTGAGCGTGAACGACTACATCGCCGGGTCGGCCGCCGCGCTCGTCGATATCGGGTTCCGCGAGCGTGAGATCGCGCGCCGGGTCGAGGAGTTCGGCTCGATTGCGCACGTCTTCAGCACGTACGAGTCCTACCGGCGTGAGGAGACGACGCCCTTTGCGCGCGGCATCAACAGCATTCAGCTGCTGCACGACGGCGCGCGCTGGTGGGTCGTTTCCATATTCTGGGACGCGGAGCGGCCCGGTTTGCAGATACCCGAGAAGTATCTGAAGCCTTGAGGTTGGTGCCGCGAGCCGTATGAAATTCCTGACCTCGCAGATGCTCGCCTATTTCAATGCGGGCGAAGCGCGCCGCAACCTGCGCCTGCTCTACCGCTTCCTGCTCATGCTCATCGGCATGGTCGTGGTGTACAGCGTGCTGTTCCACTTCATCATGGCCTCGGAGGATCAGCGGCACAGCTGGATCACGGGGTTCTACTGGACGCTCACCGTGATGTCCACGCTGGGATTCGGTGACATCACATTCGAGGGCGACCTGGGCCGCATCTTCTCGATCGTGGTGCTGCTTTCCGGCGTGTTCTTCCTGCTCATCGTGCTGCCGTTCACCTTCATCCAGTTCTTTTATGCGCCGTGGCTGGAATCGCAAATGCGGCAGCGCGCGCCACGCCGCGTGCCGGACGATGCGAGCGGGCACGTGATCATCACGAGCTATGATCCGGTCGCCTCCTCATTGGTGCGGCGGTTGGGCTCTCATCACATTCCGTACTTCGTGACCGAGCCCGACGCCACGCGCGCGCTGGCGCTGCACGACCAGGGCGTGTCGGTCGTAGTCGGCGAGCCCGATGATGCGGCGACCTATCGGCGGCTGCGCCTGGATTATGCGCGCATGGTCGTGGCCACGGGCAACGATTACGAGAATACCAACGTCGCATTTACGGTGCGCGAGCTGAGCGAGGCGCTGCCCATTGTCAGTTTCGCGCGCGCGCCCGAATCGGTGGACGTGCTCGAGCTGGCCGGCTCCTCGCACGTGCTGCGCCTCACCGAGATGCTGGGCCGCTCGCTGGCGCGCCGCACCATCGGCGGCGATGTGCGCGCCAACGTGATCGGCCGGTTCGGTGATCTGTTGATTGTCGAGGCGCCCGTGCTGGGCACGCCGCTGGTCGGGCGGACCGTTGGCGAAGGCTGGGTGCGCGACAACACCGGACTCACCGTGGTAGGTGTGTGGAAGCGCGGTCGCTTCCAGATGCTGCGCCCGGACACCATCATCGACGCCAGCATGGTCCTCGTGCTGGCCGGCTCGGAAGAACAGGTCGCACGCTTCGCCGAGCTGACCGCCATCTACGCGATTTCGGATGCCCCCGTGCTGATACTCGGGGGTGGTCGCGTCGGCCGGGAAGCGGCGCTGGCCCTGCGCGAAAGCGGCATCCCTTACCGCATTGTGGAAAAGAACCCGGCGCGTGCCGGAGACGCGGACAGTTACGTGGTGGGCGACGCGGCGGATCTGCAGGTGCTCGAGCGGGCCGGCATTACCGAAGCGCCCACTGCCATCATCACGACGGCGGACGACGCCACCAACATCTATCTCACCATCTACTGCCGCAGATTGCGTCCCGACATCCAGATCATCAGCCGCGCGACGCTGGAGCACAACGTTTCCACGCTGCATCGCGCGGGTGCCGATTTCGTGATGTCGTACGCGTCCATGGGTGCCAACGCGACCTTCAACATCCTGGAGCAGGGTGACGTCGTCATGGTCGCCGAGGGCCTCGACGTCTTTCGCATGAAGGTGCCGCCCAGTCTGGTGGGGGTCACACTCGAGCAATCCGGCATCCGCCGGCAGACGGGCTGCAGTGTCGTGGCGCTGGAGACGGCCGGCCAAACGTTGATCAACCCGGCGGCCGACCTGCCCTTGCCGGATGGCACGGCCGAGGTGAGCCTGGTAGGGACAACCGAAAGCCAGCGCGAGTTCATCGCGCGTTACTTCAGCTGATCGATGCCATGAAGAACATAGAGATGATCCTGGCCGGCACGGATCTCGGACCCACCTCGGACGACGTCGTGCGTGCGGCCGCGGCCCTGGCTGCGCTCGCGGACGCGCAGCTGTTCGTGCAGCACACTTACGAGTTCCAGCCCGCGCCCTACGCGAGTGAAGTGCCGGCGGCCACGTTCCAGCAGCGCATCGCGCAGGCCGAGCAGGCCCTGGACGCGCAAATCGAGCGGACCGTGCGCGGTGCGCACGTGGCCGGACGTGAAGTCATGATCTACACCGCGCACAAGGCGCTGCTCGAGCGTGCCGCCGCACTGCCGGCCGACCTCATCGTGATCGGCCGCCACCGGCGTGCCGGTTTTGGCGAAGCCTTCCTGGGCAGCACTGCCGACCACGTGGTGCGCTCAGCCACCGTGCCGTGCCTCATCGTGCATGGTCCGTTGCGGGTGCCGTTGCGGCGCGTGCTGGTTCCCATCGACCTGTCCGAGCCGGCGGTCCATGCGCTCGATGTGGCGCTCGAATGGACGCGCTCGCTCGGCGTGGCCGACACGGCGCCGGAGATCGTGGTGCTGCACGTAATCCCGCGCGTTTACGATTTCGAGGACGTGCCCCTCGATCCCGGCATGATCGGCGCGCGCATGCACGAGGAAATCGAGGAAGCGCGGCAGCGCACGCACGCCGCGGGCGGCGTGCAGATCCGTGAAGACGTGCGCTGGGGCGATGATCCGGTCGACGAAATCGTCGGCTACAGCGCGCAGGAAGGCATCGACATGATCGTCATGGGGACGCACGGATACGGCGCCGTGAAGCGGGCGCTGATCGGGAGTGTCGCGTCGGGTGTCGCGCGCAGTGCCGGCTGCCCCGTGCTGCTCGTGCCGCCCGCGCTCTGGCAGGGCCGCGCCGATTGACAGCAGCCGGTGGGAGCAGTCACTCACTCCGGTAGGACGTCCTTGTTGACGCAGAACAGGTTGTCCGGATCCCACCGGCGCTTCACCCGCGCCAAGGCGCGGTAGTTGTCGCCGAAGGCCGCGGCGATGCGATCGTCGCCCTCTTCTTCGGTCAGAAAGTTGATGTAGGTGCCGCCCGTCGAAAAACGACGCATGTCCTGCCATGCGGTGCGTGCCCATGCGATGTGCCGCGCATCATCCGCGGGGTTCTCCCAGGCTGCGGCAATCACCAGCAGCACGCGCGCATCGCGGTTGCCTACCGCCGAGTGTTCGGGCGGCAGCCGCTGCAGTGCGCCGTCCATCGGGAACGCCAGCATGGCGCTGTGCGGTGATGTGAAATGCCGGGCATGCTCGAGCAGCGCCTGGTCCAGCTCGGCCGTCACACCCGACAGATATTCCGACTTCCAGTAATAACGACGGCCCTTGGGCTGCGTGGCATCGAGCAGGCTCTGCTGCGAGACGTAGGTGCGCCGCTGGACGACGTCGCCGACCGGCCGCCCGAAGGATTTGAGCGGCTCCACGATGGCGTCGCCGGCGTCGAGTGGGCCGGTCCAGCACACGAACAGGGCGACGATTGGTTTGCCATGGATCGCGGGACTGAGCCACGGGGCAGGCGGCGCCAGGCGCACGGCTGCCACGCAGGTCAGCTCGGGTGGCGCCGATTCGACAATGCGGCGGTGCAGGTCGAGGACGGCTGGCGCGTCTGCCATGGGCCACGCGATTGCGCCGCCGACGATCTCCGGTCCGACCGCGTGCAATTGATACTCCAGCTCGGTGACCACGCCGAAATTGCCGCCGCCGCCGCGCACACCCCAGAACAGGTCCGCGTTTTCGTCGTCAGAAGCACGCCTCGCCTGCCCGTCTGCTGTTACCAGCTCGACCGAGCGTAACTGGTCGCTGCTCCAACCGAAACGCCGCGTGAGATAACCGATGCCGCCGCCCAGCGTGAGACCCGCGGCGCCGGTCAGCGAAACGAAGCCGAGCACGGTGGCCAGGCCATGCTCCTGCGTGGCGCGATCGATGTCGCCGAGCAGGCAGCCGCCCTGGGCATACGCGCGCCGTGCCGCCGCATCGACCCGTACGCCACGCTGCAGCGACATATCGATGGCCAACCCGCCGGTGCACATGCCCAGCCCCGCGATGTTGTGGCCGCCGCACTTGATCGACAGCGGCAGCCGGTGCGCGCGCGCGAAATTCA
>CBJLQC010000258.1:0-4680 GCA_966424955.1 uncultured bacterium
GACCTCGTCGATCGGGATCGGTGCCGCCTCGACGCGTACCGTCGGATCAAGCGTATTCCGAGCGGACCTCGACATTGTGCTCGCCGAGAAGCGGCGGATGGCGGCGAATGGTCGCCTTCGTGTCCGAGAACTTGTAGGGGATACCGAGCAGCCTGATCTCGCCGATGGTGGGATGCGCGACCACCTCGATCATCTGCCGCGCGCTGAGCTGTGGATCCGCCAGTACTTCCGGCACGGATCGCACCTCGCTCACCGGCACCTGCGCGGCACGCAACCGTTGCACGCACTCGGCGCGCGGGAGCGCACCCAGATGCCGGCCCAGCAATTCGATGAGCGCGGCGCGATGGCGCACCCGATCGGCATTGCCTGCGAACCGGGCATCAGCACGCAGGTCGTCGGCGCCGATGGCATCACAAAGGCGGCGCCATTGGGCGTCATTGCCAACGCCGATCGCGACCAGGCCGTCCGCCGCGTGGAAGATCTGATAGGGCACAATCGTGGGGTGCGCGTTGCCGTGACGCGCCGGCTCCGTGCCGGTCAGCAATGCGGCAGTGCCTACGTTCGCGAGCCATGACACCTGCGTCTCCAGCAGCGAAATGTCGATGTGCTGTCCCTGGCCGGTGCGCTCACGCGCATAAAGCGCCGCGAGGATGGCATTCGCCGCCATCATGCCGGTCGTGAGATCGACAATAGCCACGCCCACCTTCGAAGGCGGACCGTCCGCCGGCCCGGTAATCGACATCAACCCGCCACGCGCCTGCACGATGAAATCGTAGCCGGGCAGATCGCGATCGGGCCCGCTCGCGCCCATGCCGCTGATGCTGAGCGTGATCAGACGGGGATTGACGGCGCGCAACGCGGCCAGCGAGATGCCGAGCCGCTGCAGCGATGCCGGCAGGAAGTTCTCGATCAGCACGTCGGCGCGTGCCGCGATGCGTTCGATCAATGCGCGATCGGCCGGCGCGTGCAAATCCGCGGTGATCGAGCGCTTGTTGCGGTTCACCGCGAGGTAGTAAGCGCTCTCACCCTGGATGAACGGTGGTCCCCAGCGCCGCGTCTCATCGCCCTCGGGCGACTCGACCTTGATGATGTCGGCGCCCAGGTCGCCGAGGATCATCGTGCAATACGGGCCGGCGAGGACGCGACTGAGGTCGAGTACGGTGACGTCGCCGAGTGGATTCATGTGAGCGGCACGCTCAGATCAGCGACGTGAGCAGCTCGTGCATGCGCAGGTCGTACGGATCGCCGGCCGGATCGTCGTCAGCGACATCCACGTTCTGCTGCGGGGTTTCCAGGACCAGGGGGATGTTGCGGCTGCGCTTGTCGTGCAGCAGCCAGCGGAACGGCTCGACGCCGATGTGCCCTTCACCGAGCAGCACGTGCCGGTCGCGATTCGACGCCAGCTCACCCGCGCTGTCGTTCAGATGGAAGAATGCGGGCGCTTCGCCCGTCGCTTCCTCGAACTCGTCGAGCACATGCCGGAAGATGTCTTCGGAAGCCGCTATGTCGTAGCCGGACGCGTAGAGGTGGCACGTGTCCAGGCCATAACCGGTCCGCTCGCGCAGGCGGTCGGGCACGTGCTTGAGGATGTCGCCGACTTCCTGCGCGGTTCGGCCGATGGTGCGACCCGCGCCGGCCGTATTCTCGATGAGGATGCGCGTCGAGCTTTCGCGTGACTCGAGGGCAGCGGTGATCGCGCGGGCCACGCGCTCACAGGCCTTCTCCACGTTGCCGTCGCTCGCCGAGCCCGGATGAAAGCAGATCTGTCCCACGCCCAGCGCGGTCGAACGCTCCAGCTCCTTGGTGAGTCCCGCACTCGCGCGCGCCCACTTGTCCGGCTCGGCCGTCGCCACACTCAGCACGTAGGCGGCGTGCACCATCACGTGCTTCGCCTGCATGCCACTCTCGGCGAGCGCGTCCTGGAAACGCTTTACCCGATTCGGATTGATGGTGCTCTTGTCGCCGTAGAACTTCGGGATGGCGGTAAAGATCTGGACCGATCGCATGCCGGCATTCGCCGAGCGGTGCACGGCCATGTGGATACCGCCATTGTCAACCGGGTGCGTGCCGAGGATGTGCGCCATGCCTGCGGTTTACTTCACGAGCAGATGGCGCAGAGAGTTGAGCAGTCCGGCGGCATGGCTGCCGAGGTCGAGGGCGCGGGCGTGATCGCCGGCCGCTTCCGCATGGCGGGCCTGCTGGTGCAGGTCATGCGCGGTCGCGAGCATGCGCTCGAGACGAAGCACATCGCCGTCCTGCGCGTCGAGCGACTCCAGGCTGGTGCGCAGCTCGCCGATGGCCGCGCCCACCTGGCCGAGCAGCTGCTCGCATGCCAGCTGGTTGGACGCCTTCAGCACCAGACGGATTTCTTCCGCGCGCACGGCTTCCAGCCGCTCACGCGCCAGCCGCCGCTCACCCTCGCGCAGCGCCTCCTGCGCGTCGCCCTGCAAGCGTGCGTGCGTGCGCAGCTCTTCCGGCTCCAGCTCGGCGGCAATTTCCGGGAACAGCGACTCCACGCCTCGCAGCCGCCGCAGCTCGACGATCGTGTCGTCGATCGATCCCAGCAGACGCGCCGCCTCGACGACGATCGCCAGGGCACGCGCCGGCTGGTTCGCCTGCAACGCCGTGGCGCGGGAGAGCAGTTCGTTGATCTCGCCGGCCGCCGCTTCCGCGGGCCCGGCCGCGGCGCCCTGCTGCGCGGCTTCCAGGATGCGATGCCGCGCTTCCGCGAGGGCCACGTTCGACTCGCGCAGGGCTCGCGTGATGATGTCGGGACCGAGCACATCGAGGATCAGCTTGATCTCTTCATCGCGCAGCGCCTGCAGCCGGGCCTGCACGGCTGCCGGGTCGCGCGCGGCGTACGCCGCCTGTACCTCGGCCTGCCGGGCTTCCCAAGTGGCCAGCGCCGTATTGAGTGCGGCGCCGTTGCGGTGTTGTGCGGTATGGAGGGCTTCGTCGAAGAGCGCGGCCAGCGTGTTGGGCGCGCCGCGAACAGTGCGCGCGCCGTCTTCCTCGATTGCGGAAAGACCGGTAGCCGCACGGTCGCAGGCGGCAGCGACTACCACCATCAGGAGCAGAAAGAAAACAGGCCGCCTGGGCATGCCTGAATATGACGCCCGGACAGGCATTTCGCGAACTCGGGGGAGGCCCTTGGCGCCACGGTTCGGCCTTTTCTCACGCAGCGTGAAATGCATGGATGTACACAAACAGGTGGTCAGCTCAGGGGGCGACCCCGGACAGAAACCGGTTGTTGGTAGCGCCCCACGGCGCTAAACTTGTGTGTGACTTCACAATGTGGCACTCTCCCCGGTAGGCACATTTCATGATCCTTGGCAACACCCCGACGCGGGGATTGCTGGGTGTACGGCGTGGAGGTGGCGTGGCGGTTCGCAGCAGTCTGGTTCTCGTATTCGTGCTATTGAGCGCGGGCTTCAGTGAGGCCCTGGCGCAGCGCGCGATCACATCGGCGCTGCCTACGGACTCGACGGCCCGCAAGCCGGCGCACAAGCCGAACAAGTTCGTCAGATCGCAGCTGCGCAACGACCGGGTGTTCGCGGCCCGGTACGAGAAGCGGTTCGAGATCAAGCAGCTGTTCCGCGACCGGGGCATAGCCTACCCCTCCGAGCAGGTCTTCCTGCGGATATTCAAGCGCGAGCGCCAGCTCGAGATGTGGGTGCGGCCGGCGGGTCAGGACACCTTTGCGCTGCTCAAGACCTACGAGATCTGCGCCCTTTCGGACAAGCTCGGGCCGAAGCGGCAGCAGGGCGACATGCAGACGCCGGAAGGCTTCTATTACATCGACAGCTTCAACCCGCGCAGCGGGTATCATCTTTCGCTGCACATCAATTATCCGAACGTGTCGGACCGGCTGCTCGGCCGTGAAAATCTGGGCGGCGACATCTTCATCCATGGCGGCTGCAAGACAGAAGGGTGTCTGGCGGTAACGGATGAGAGCATCAAGGAAATCTACTGGATCGCGGTGGAGGCTCGTGACAACGGGCAGTCACGCATTCCAGTGCACATCTTCCCCGCGCGCCTGAACGACAACAACATGGCGCAGCTGGCCAACGTGTTCAGGGCCGAACCCGAGCTGGTCCGTTTCTGGAGCAACCTGAAGCCCGGCTACGACTATTTCGCCGAGAAGAAGGTCCTGCCCGAGTTCACCGTCAACGCGCGCGGATACTACAAGTTCCTGAAGGGTGAGCCGTTGCTGGGCGCACCGATGCCCGGCAAGAGCGAGCCGGCCAAGGGCAACTAGGGCTCGGGCCATCGCCGAATCGCGACCGGCCCCTTGAAGCTGCGGATGGTTATCCGCGCACCGGGCCGGTCACCCACTCCGAACGTCATTTCCCGCGCCTTGAATTTGTTCGACATCATCCAGCGCTTCTTGATGCCGAATTCATCCTGCAGATCGGCTTCGTAGAGATTGAAGCTGAAATCCGCGGCGGTGTGTGCGGGCAGGCTCAGGTTGATGCGGCCGGCATGATTGATCACATCCATGACGGCGGCCGGCTGAATGGCGCCCGTGTACCCGATGTCGCCCTGTACGGATTCCAGGCGTGCGCGTCCAAACGCCGTACGCGCGACCTCGATTTCGCCGGCCACCGATATCGCGGTGAGGTCCGCGATCTGGCCGCTGACGCGGATCGCGCCGCCGGCCGTCTTCAGGCGTGCCGTTCC
>CBJLQC010000259.1:0-4679 GCA_966424955.1 uncultured bacterium
GGCCGCCAATACACGGCGGGCGATGCGCTGATCGAGGCGGTGCGCGAGGTGCTGGATCGGGAAACGGAGGCGCGGGCGCAAGGGCGGTGACGCGATTCGCGACTGATCGTTCGCTTCCATCTCACGCGGAGACACGCGGAGTTAGCAGAGATACGCGGAGGCGCCACGCGCCCGAATTCCGGCTCGCGGTTCAAGTTTCAATTTCAAATTTTGAAAAGACAAGTCCTGAGTGGAACAGTGGCGCCCTCTGCGTATCTCTGCCCCCTCCGCGTGTCTCCGCGTGAGATGGAAGCGAACGATCAGCTGCGAATCGCGTCCAGCTCCGTTTCCGTTAGCTGCAGCTCCGCGGCCCGCGTCGTTTCCTCGACCTGCCGGGCATTGCGCCCGCCCACGATGGCGGCGGTGACGGCCGGGTTCGCCAGCACCCAGGCCACTGCGACCTCGCCCGGTGTGTGGCCGTGCCGCTCGCCGATCTCGCGCAGCCTGTCCACGATGCCCAGCGCGTCGGCCAGCTGCGGGTCCTGGAAGCGCTTGTCGGTTTTGCGCCAGTCGCTGTCCGGCAATTGCGCGATACGCTCGCGTGTCATCTTGCCCGTGAGCAGGCCGGAAGCCATCGGCGAGTAAACGATGACGCCGATCCCTTCGCGCTGGCAGTACGGCAGGATCTCCGGCTCGATCTTGCGCTGGATCAGTGAATAGGGGGGCTGCAGTGAGGTGATCGGCGCGATCTGCTGCGCCATGCGCATCTGCTCGACATTCCAGTTCGACAGGCCGATCCAGCGGGCTTTGCCCTCACGCTGCAGCTCGGCCATGGTGCGCCACCCCGCCTCGTTTTCGCGCATGTCATCGACCGGCCAGTGGATCTGGTAGAGGTCGATGGTCTCGACTTTCAAGCGCCGCAGGCTCGCCTCGCATTCACGGCGGACGGATTCCGGGGTGATGCGACGCTCGGCGTTGCCCTGCTCGTCCCAGGGCAGCCCGCACTTGGTGAAGACGTACGGGCGAGCGCCCGAGTAGCCGGCCAGGGCGCGCGCGACCAGTTCCTCGGAATGGCCGAGCCCGTAAACCGCGGCGGTGTCGATCCAGTTGATGCCCAGGTCGAGCGCCCGGTGGATGGCGGCGACGGCGTCGTCATCATTCTGCGGGCCCCAGGCCGCCGGCCAGTTCAGCGCCGGGCCCCCAATGGCCCAGGAGCCGAAGCCGATCACGGTGATGTCCATGTCCGAATTGCCGAGCCGTCTTTTCAGCATCATGCCGTCCGTTCTAAGTTGTCATCATTCCCTGCGAGACCATCCCCCGAGGCAACCACGAAAATGAAACGATGCATCGTCGCCCTGGCTCTGCTCATCGCGAGCACCGGCAGCCTGTTCGCGCAGACGGACAATGTAGCGGCCGACGTCGAGCGCCGCTTGGGGCAGGTCATGCCCAAGGTGGTGACGTGGCGGCGTGACTTGCACCAGCATCCCGAGCTGGGCAACCAGGAGGTGCGCACCGCGAAGATCGTCGCGGACCATCTGCGCAAGCTCGGTATCGAGGTGCAGACCAACGTCGCGGTCACCGGCGTGATCGGCGTGCTGAAGGGCGGGCGGCCGGGTCCGGTCGTGGCGCTGCGCGCGGACATGGACGGGCTGCCGGTGACCGAGCAGGTGGACCTGCCGTTCGCGTCGAAGGTGCGCACGACGTATGAAGGCCAGCAGGTCGGCGTCATGCATGCCTGCGGTCACGATACGCACGTCGCCATGCTGATGGGTGTCGCCGAGATCCTGGCCGGCATGCGCGCGCAGCTGCCCGGCACGGTCAAGTTCATCTTTCAGCCCGCCGAGGAAGGCCTGCCGCCGGGACAGGTAGGCGGCGCGGAGCAGATGCTGAAGGAAGGCGCGTTCAACGCGCCGAAACCCGACGCCGTGTTCGGGCTGCACGTCATGTCGACGCTGCCCGCCGGCCACATCGGCTACAAGCCGGGCGGCCAGCTCGCCGCGGTCGATCGGCTGCACATCACGGTGCGCGGCAAGCAGACGCACGGCGCGCGGCCGTGGGATGGCATCGATCCGATCGTCGCGGCTTCGCAGATCGTCGTGGGCCTGCAGTCGATCGCGGCGCGCCAGGTCAACGTGCTGAACGCGCCGATCATCGTCACCATCGGCCAGATCAACGGCGGCGTGCGCAACAACATCATTCCCGACAGCGTGATGATGGTGGGCACCCTGCGCACGCTCGATCCGGGCATGCGCGAGGATGTGCGGGCGCGCGTGAAGCGGACCGCCGAGCAGATCGCCGCGGCCGCGGGCGCGAAAGCCGAAGTGTGGATCTTCCCGGGCTACCCGGTAACCATGAACGATGAGCAGCTGACGCAGTGGGCGGCGCCCGTGCTGGAACGCGCCGCGGGCAAGGGAAAGGCGTATTCCGGCCCGCCCAGTCTGGGGGGCGAGGATTTCTCGTACTTCGCGAACGAGGTGCCCGGCTTCTTCTTCTTCCTGGGCACGGTGCCCGAGGGCCAGGATCCGGCGACCGCGCCGGCCAATCATTCGCCGCAGTTCTTCGTGGACGAATCGACGCTGCCGGTCGGCGTGCGTGCGCTGGCGAACCTGGCCGTGGAGTATTTGCGGCGGCCGTCGCTCTGAGACTCGTTCTTTAATGGCCGCGGAGAACGCGGCGAACGCGGAGAGCGTAGCAGCGCACGATTAACCGCCTCTTCAATTCAAATTCTCGGAAGTTGAATTGAACTGCGGAGTTACTCGTGCGCCGCCAGGCGCTCCGCGTTCCCCGCGTTCTCCGCGGCCATAAAAGGCCAGCGGGCCTTGCCCGAAACGCTGACACCGATTCTCTTCCCACCTCATGCTGCTCAAGCAAACGCCCTTCCACTCCCGTACAGCAGCACTGACACAATCGCAGGCCTGGCGCCGCTGGGCAGGGTATGTCGCGGCCAGCCAGTACGAGCTGTCGCACGAGCGCGAGTATGCGGCCATCCGCAATTCCGCGGCGCTCTTCGATGTCACGCCGCTCTACAAGTACCACATCAGCGGACCGGACGCGGCGGCGCTGCTGAACCGCGTCATCACGCGCGACGTCGACAAGCTGAAGCTCAACCAGGTGTTCTACACGCCGTGGTGTGATGCCGACGGCAAAGTCATTGACGATGGCACGGTGACGCGCCTGGAAGAGAACCTCTTCCGCATGACGTCGGCCGACCCCAACCTGCGCTGGCTGCACCTCAACGCGACCCGGCTGGACGTGCGCATCGAGGATGTGTCGGACCAGATCGCCGCTTTGTCGCTGCAGGGTCCGGAAGCGCGCGCGATCCTGCAGGCCTGCGGTGGCGACGTCGCCGGGCTGAAATACTTCCATGCCGCACGAACCAGCCTGCGTGACATTCCCGTCACCATTACCCGCACCGGCTACACCGGCGATCTCGGCTACGAGATCTGGATCGACAACCGTCACGCCGAGCCGCTCTGGGATCTGCTCATCGACATCGGCCGCGGCTACGGCATTCTGCCGGCCGGCCTCAGCGCGCTCGACATCGCGCGCAACGAAGCCGGGCTGATCCTCCTCGACGTGGATTACATTTCCGCGAAACACACGCTCATCGCGCAGCAGAAGTCTTCACCGTTCGAGATCAATCTCGGCTGGGCGGTCGCCCGGGAGAAAACGCATTACGTCGGGCAGCGCGCGCTGGAAAGCGAGCGCGCGCGGCCGGCGGAATGGAAGTTCGTGGGCGTCGATGTGCAGTGGGAGTCGCTGGAACGCTTGTGGGCGGAAGTCGGCCTGCCGCCGCGCCTGCCGACGCAGGCGTGGCGCATGAGCGTGCCGCTGTACCAGAACGGCAAGCAGGTCGGCTATGCGACGAGCGGCACGTGGTCGCCGATCCTGAAGCAGTACATCGCGCTGGCCCATGTGCGCGCGCCGCACTTCGAGGACGGCAACACGCTGGAAATGGAGATGACGGTCGAGCATCATCGGCGGCGCGCGCAGGCGACCATCCGCAAGCTGCCGTTCTTCGATCCGCCGCGGAAGCGCGCATGAGCTACGACGCCATCATTGTCGGCGGCGGCCACAACGGCCTGGTCACCGCGGCGTACCTGGCGAAAGCCGGCAAGCGCGTGCTGGTGCTGGAGCGCCGCGAGCGCGTGGGCGGCGCGGCGGTGAGCGAGCAGATCTTTCCCGGGTTCACCTTCTCGGTTTTCTCCTATGTGGTCAGCCTGCTGCGCCCCGAGATCATTCGCGACCTGGAGCTGCCCAGACACGGATTGCAGATCCTGCCGCTGGAGAGCACGGTCACGCCGCTGCTCAACGGCGACTATCTCGCGCAGTGGGGCGATGCCGACCGCAATCGCGAGGAGCTGAAGCGGCACGCGCCGCGCGACAGTGAAGCGCTCAGCGATTTCGGCCGGCTGATGCACCACATGGCGATGGCGGTGAAGCCGATCCTGAGCATGATGCCGCCCGATCCGACGTCGCTCAGTCCGAAGGAGCTGCGCTCGCTGCTCAGGTTCGGCAATCATTTCCGCAGCCTCGACGAAAAGCACTTCCACGCGCTCTACAAGCTCATGACCATGAGCTCGGCGGATTTTCTCGACGAGTGGTTCGAGTGCGAGCCGCTCAAGGCGACCAAATCCGCGAGTGGCATCATCGGCACATTCCTGGGCCCGCGCTCGCCCGGCACCGCGTACGTGCTGCTG
>CBJLQC010000260.1:0-4649 GCA_966424955.1 uncultured bacterium
CGCGGCGCGTGATCCTGGCGTACGGGAAACGCGACAACCTGCCGCCGGTGCCCGGCGCCGCCGAGCTGTACGGGAAGCACGTATTTCACTGCCCGGACTGCGATGGGCCGTCGGTCATCGGCAAGCGGGTGGGCGTTTTTGGCTGGAACCGCAGCGCCGCGCTCCTCGCGCTCTACCTGCTCACCTGGGCCGAGTCGACGGTGATGTTCACCAACGGCCACGAGCTGGAGGTGGACAAACGCGCGCAGCGCGTGCTTGACAAATACCAGGTGCAAGTGCGAACCGAGAAGCTGTCAGGCCTCGAGAGCGTGCAGGGCCGGCTGGTAGCAGCCCGGTTCGAGAAAACGCCGCCCATGCCCCTGGACGCGCTGTTCTTTCACCTCGGCTCGCCGCAGGCCACCGACATCGCCAACCGGCTGGGATGTAAGCGTGAGGAAGGGACTGACCTGGTCATCGACCGCGCGCACCAGACGACCGTACCCGGCATCTTTGCGGCGGGCGACATCGTGGGACCCCCGTACCTGGCGGTGACCGCCGCCGCCAAGGGCGTGACCGCCGCCATGGGCGTGCACCGTTCCCTGCTGCCGCCCGACCAGGAAATCTGAACCCGACGATCACCCGCGGACTGGGGCGGGTGGATTCGAACCACCAACCTGCCGGTTAACAGCCGGCCGCTCTGCCAGTTGAGCTACACCCCACCAGGGAAGCTCAGTCGGCGTGGGTATGGATCGGCCGGCGGATCGATGAGGGCTTGGCGACCCGGGCAAAAACCATCTGCGGGTACAAATGGCAGTTCGGCGTGTTGGTTCCCTTGACGCAGCCGTTGTAACGCAGCAGCGCAGTCTCGATGTTGCCGGTCTGGCGCAGGTTGTCACGGAAGATCTGCGCGCCATAACAGATGTTCGACTCGATTTCGTCCAGGCTGTTGGGACAGGCGCGCCACTTCCCGCGATGCCCCGGCATGACCTGCATCAGGCCGCGGGCGCCCACCGAGCTGCGCGCCGCAGGATTGATCCAGGGATTCTCGACCAGCATGACCGCAAGCAGGATGTCCGGCGCCAGCCCGGCACGATGCCCCTCCCGCACCAGCGCGGTGGCGATGCGGCGCGCCAGGCGCTCGTCGTTACGGTACCGCAGGATCACCTTCTCGAGCGGCTGCACTTCGTCTTCGTATAGCTTGTCCACGCCCTTCAGCGCGCGATCGACCATGCCCGCTTTCACGATCAACCTGTCCGTCGGCGTGCGCAGGTCGAATGCGCCCAGCACATCCCTGGGAGTACGGAAGGCCACGAGGAACAGGGCCCCTACCAGCAACATGACGGAAACCGCGAACGCCATGCGCGCCGGCCACTCGCGCACTGGTTTTATGCCCAGCACGGAGCGTGTCAGCTTCAGGTAATAACGCAGGTCCATGAATTTACCTCCGGCACCATTATACCCGGTCCGGCTGCGGGTCAGGTGCAAGCGGTGTTCCGGGGGTGGCGGCCCGGCTGTGGAAAGCTGCGTCAACTTCAACTATTTCCGCAGTTAAAAGATCCGGTCTGCGCCTCCATTTTGTGTCGAAATAGTGGAACCCAAAATGCCTTCCCTACAGCGATGATTGAAATAGTGGCTCTCGCGCCACACCCCGGGTTGTACGGTTCCTGCACTGCTGGAGGTCACTCAACACGGTAATCATCCCACGAAAACGGGGGCAGGAATGAACTGGGAACGTCGTCCGAAATCAGACGAGCCAAACATGGCGCAGCGGACGTTCGTGGATGACACGGGACGCCGGTGGACGGGCTCCATCATGTCGGGGCGGGTGGAGGGCGGTGAGGACTTCGCCGAGGTGCTGTTCGTCTGTAACGACCAACCGAACGAGATCAAGCGGGTAGCGACGCTCGACTATCCGCCTGCAGAAGCGGGCGACCATTGGACGGATCTGCCGGACGAAGATGTGGCCGAGCTGTTTCGGCGTTCCGAGCCGGCCTAGGCCGGTTCGATATCCAGCCAGTGGATCAGCTCGCCCAGCGGCGTGCTGCCATCGTGGTGCCAGCTCATGGGCGGCCACGGCAGCTGCGCGAAGCTGGTAATGCGGGAAACACCGGACAGGCCGAGCCCGGGGATCAGCTCCGCCTTTTCCCGCTCGTTCAGCCCGCTCATCGCCGCGCTTTGGAGGATCCCCGGCGGCGGTAGCAGGCGGAGCAGCTCCTTAAGCGTAGCCACGGGTTTGACATACAGCACGCGGTTGAGGCAGGACACCCTGAAAGCGGGGTCGGATTCGACGATGACCGCGAAGCCATCACGCTCCGAGCCGATCAGCTCGGCGTCGGCGGCGAATTCCGCGGCCGTGCGGGCGTTGCGGTCCGCGACGGCCTCCTCTGCCGAGAGGGCGGCACGCGGCAGCTCGGCGGCGAGCGTCCGGAGCTCCTCACCCACGGCATGGGCCAGGCGGCCCGCGCGCGCGAGGTCACCCAAGACATACACGAGGTGCGGCGAGACGCAGCCCTGCTGATCGTAAGCGGCGACGGCCTGGGCGACATCCTTTGCGACCGTCTCGTCCGGGCTCCCACCGACGACGCCGAACGAAAGCCGCGGTCCGTGCACGACCGCCCGCTTCCCCTCGGCCGCTTCACCATACGACCGGATGGCTGCTGCGCCACCGTAGACCACCACGACATCCGCGGACCGGAGCGCAGGCGCGTCATACTCGCCGGCACCGCCTGGCCAATAAGTGACAGCCAGGCACTCCGCCAGGCTCGGCGCCTCAGCTTGGAGAGCGCGGGCAAAAAGGACGGGGAGAACGGGCTCACCGAATGCCGTCTTTCCGAGCGTAGCGGATTTCACGAGCAGCGACCGGATCAGTGAGGTGACTGCGACACCCGGCACGTTCCCCGAGAAGACGTGGAGGGCCCGCGGGAAGCCGTAGGCAGCGACCATCCGACCGTGGCTCGCCGGGTCGGCCACTGGATGGTCGAGCGCGCGGGGATCACGTAGTTCGGCTTCCAACAGCGCGCGCAGAGAGTCTGCGCGCCAATCGCGAAACATGTGCGTGAGCGTTTGCTCGACTACCGGTACGGAATAGCCGGTAGCCGCGCTCACCAGGGCGACGGTCTCGGCGCGCTCCTGCTCGAGCCGGGCGACGGCCGTGTCGATCGCACCCACGATTTCTGCAACCGGCGTGCGCCCCAGAACACGCTCCTGCGCGTCGGCCAGGTGCCGCCACAACGCCTCGATCTGTCGTGCATCGAGCGACGGCCAGCGCACCGTGACGTCGTTGCATTGCAGCGTCTGCCACTGGGTGATGCGAGTGGTGTCGAGGCCGGGGAGATGAAAGCCGTCGAAATTCATCGCTGCGCAGCCCTGAGGAACAGGTCCATGGCGATGGAGCAGCCGCGCGGAGTCGCGCCGGCCGCGCGGCCCAGTAGACGGAGGCCGTTTGCTGTCTGGGTGCCGATATCCTCCGTTTGAATGGCCGACACCGAGAACAGATTGGCCAGGTCGAAGTGGCGGAGCAGTCCGGTGCGTCCGGTCGCCAGCGGCCGCAAAGTTTCCGGATCCACGACCGCGCTGCGCAGCCAGGGCGGCCCCTGCTTGATTCGATCCAGTTGCGGGTCGTGCAGATGTGCGTCGTAGAGCTGGGACAGCATCTCGGTCATGCCGTACTCGTTCACCACGCATTGTCCGCCGATGCCGAGCAGCGCGGCGAATTGGTCGCGCAACTCGGTGTCGCTGACGCTCACCTGCGCGCCCTTGAAGCCGCCCGTGTCCATCACGCGCGAGCCGGGCGGCAATACCAGGGAGCGCTGCTCAGTGCGCAGGTGCTCGAACCAATGCACAAATGCCAGCGATGTGCCGACCAGGCACACGGGTGCGTTCGTCTCGATGTGGGCCTGCAGCCAGTCGTCTACCTCCGCGGCGGCAATGCCCGCCTCGGTCATGCCGTAGACGCTGTCGCGCGCGCCCAGCCTGCGCATCACGGTCGCCACCATGTACGCCAGCGATGAATCGGACTCCGGACGCCACGCGGGGACCAGCGAAAGCATCGACATCTCGTTCGCTCCGCCCAATACGAAGTGCTGGAACGCGGGCAGCAGCGCCTGCTCGTACAACTCCACGTCGAGCACGAAGTGTGTGCCGCGCTGCTCGTGGCCGCGCGTGGTACCGCTGGTTCGAAACACGGCTTGCGCGTCGGCCGCATGGCCGGCGACCAGGCGCGCTTCCTTGAATGCCGCGGTCGGCACCGCGGGGATGTCGAGCCAATGCTGAATGACGTCCGGGAATGCGCCGCGCCGCTCGCAGTATTTGCGATACGGCGTGTTGTTCTCGAACTGGAAGCGAAAGACGGCGAGCGCGAGCCAGGTGAAGTCGTCGTCGGAAAGGGGGTGCATCCCCCGGCGGAGCACTTCGGTTATTTCGTCACGGAGAGAGAAGGGCTCCGGCATGGAGCTATACCCGTGCGGCCAGCGCTTCCTCCAGCTTGGCCGCGCTGGCCAGCGCAGCCGACGCGCCGCGCGCGTTCACCACGTAAGCGACCGCGGTTTCGGTTGCCGGGAAGTTGAACTGCGCGATGCGGCCGCCCTGCGGCAACACGAGCACGCGGCGTTGCACGATGGGCGCGCGCAGCGCGGCATGGTGCAGCTCATCAGCGTTCGCGCCGGTACCGA
>CBJLQC010000261.1:0-4645 GCA_966424955.1 uncultured bacterium
GAGCGAGGCCCCCCGCGCCACCGGCAGCGCCTACGGCGTCGGCGGCCGCATCACCGGCCCGCTCGCGCGCGCCACCGGCCTGGTGTCGGGCACGCCCGAATTCCGCTACCGCGACGAGGCGGCTGCCGTGGCCGTTCCGGCTGCGCCCGAGCCGGCGGCCGAAGCTGCGCCCGACCGCATCACCGGTGAGGGGCGCGAGCGCCACATCACGGGCGACGCCTGGGACCGCGGCGGCCGCGTGACCGGCACCGAAGGCCCCGCGAGCCGTCGTAATCCGACGTTGCGCGGCGAACCGCGCGGCAATGCGATGGGCGCACGCGCTTTCCGCGACGTCGAGACGCCCGCACCCGCACCCACGGCCAGCCGGATCACCGGCAGCAGCGGGAACGCGAGCGGCGGCGCGACGATCACCGTGTCCGGCGGCGCCCGGGGCTGATCAGACGTAGCGAGGACGACCCGGCATGAACACCCGTCAACGTCTCGACGCGATGCGCGCGCGCCAGCCTGCTCCGGCGGGCATGGCGATGCGCAGCGCGCCGGCCGCGAGCAGCCTGCCGAGCTGGCCGCAACGTCCGAGCTTCTGCCCCCCCGGCATGCAGGAACGGGGCGGCGACTGCGTCAGCACGACCTGCGCGCCGCAGGCCCACCCCTTGATCGACGCGGCCCGCAACGCCGAGCTCGCCGAGTACGAACGCACGGTGCGTCAGCGCTTCGACGCCATCGTGCCGACGCTCAAGGAAATCGCCGCACAGCAGCACGAGGCCGGCTTCGAAGAGCGGGCGCAGCAGATCGCACGCGATCGGCTCGGCTTCGAGTTACCGCAGGCCGTGCTCGCGGACGCCTGGATCACCACGCTCGACATGCGCACGCTCTACGGTCACAGCGTGCTGCAGACCTACCATGCGCTGGCGCGTGATTTCACTGCCCGCTGGAACGGTCATGCCGAAGCGGAAGCCATGCAACGGTTCTTCGTCGAGTGCGGTTTCCACGAGCTCGACATCAGCCCCTGCGCGGACGGTCGCCTGAAGGGCCTGCTGCAGTTCGTGCTGCGCCTGCCGCACCAGGCGGTGCGTCGCCGCAAGTCCTACGCCGGCGCGATGTTCGACGTCGAACTCAACGTGCGGCAATGGACCGAGACCGAGTTGCGTCGCTACCGCGAAGGCCTGCCCACGCTGTCTGACGCCGGCACGCGCTACCTCAAGATCGCGGTCTACCACTTCAGCAGCTCCGATCCGCATCACGAGGGCTGCGCGGCCCACGGCAGCGACGACAGGAAAGCGGCGCAGGCCGCGCTCGACCGACTGGCCGCGTTCCGCACAGCGATCGAGAACGGCTTCTGCTGCGGTGCGTCGGTCGCGACGCTCTTGATCGGCGTCGACACCGACAACGACGCGATCAAGATCCATGTGCCGGACGCCAACGGCGACATGGACGCGGCGTGCTTCGTCGACAACCTCGCCGTGTATCGCCAGACCGCCGGCATGGCGGCCTCGGAAGCGCGCTGGCGCCTCGGCGCCGCGATCGACGAAGCGGTGCGCGAACGGGGCCGCAGCGCACCGGAGGCGGGCATGCGCCGCCTGATCGAGCGTCTGCTGAGCAACAACCTGTCGCAGATCGACTACGTGTGCGTGCAGCACAACGGGCGCTACGCCGACATCGGCCATGCCGAGCGCTTCATCAACATTGGCGACGGCTTCGATGAAGTGCATCTGCGCAACCTCGCCTACTTTGGTCACCTGTACACGATCGAGGAAGGTGCGGCGGACATGGACGTCGGCATCAAGATTTTCAGCGGCCTGAACGTGGCGCGCGGCCTGCCGATCCCGATCGCGATCCACTACCGCTACGACGAGCAGGTGCCGGGTTCGCGCGAGCGCGCGGTGGAGCGCTGCCGGCGGGTCAAGGCCGCGATCGAGATGCGCTACCCGATGCTGGCGAAGGAGGGCCTGCTGGTTTGCGGCATGACGGTGCAGGGCAAGGCGCCGGGCTGCGCGCACGAAGCCGTGACCGGCATCGATGGCAAATCGAATGGGCATTGAGGTGAAGTCATGAAGATCATGCAAGTGGAAAAAACTCTGGTCTCGACCAACCGCGTGCGCGAAATGGGCCATCGCCCGCTGCTGGTGGTGCGCGAGAAGGCCGGCGGATCACGCAGCGTGGCGGTGGACGCGGTGGGCTGCATCCCGGGCGACTGGGTGATCTGCGTCGGCAGTTCGGCGGCGCGTGAGGCGGCGGGCGCGAAGGACTTCCCGAGCGACCTGACCATCATCGGAATCATCGACCACTGGCAGCAGGAACACTGACATGGAAATCATGCGCGTGGTGTCGGATCTGGTCTGCACCCGGCGTATTCCGGGCCTGTACAGCGCGTCGCTGCGCGTGCTGGCCGACGACAACGGCAAGCTTTCGGTCGCGGTAGATCCCGTGGGCGTGCCGGAAGGGAAATGGGTTTTTACCGCCGGCGGCTCGGCCGCCCGCTACGGCGCCGGCGACTACAGGATTCTTACCGATTTGACGATCCTCGGGATTATCGATCAGTGGGATGTGGTGGATGAGCACCACGAGGCAAGCAAGGCAGTTTCATTAACCGTGTAAAGGAGAAACATCATGGCAAACGCAATGACGGGCATCGCCCTGGGAATGATTGAAACGCGTGGTCTGGTGCCGGCGATCGAAGCTGCCGACGCGATGACCAAGGCCGCCGAGGTGCGCCTGATCGGCCGCCAGTTCGTCGGCGGAGGCTACGTGACCGTGCTGGTGCGCGGCGAAACCGGTGCGGTGAACGCCGCGGTGCGTGCCGGCGCGGACGCATGCGAGCGCGTGGGTGACGGCCTGGTCGCCGCCCACATCATCGCCCGCGTGCACAACGAGGTGGAGAACATTCTCCCCGCCGCCGCGGCCGCCGCCTGATTTGATTGAACGCAATTTGCAATAGGAGATAGGAAAAATGGCTACTGGTATGACTGGCATTGCCTTGGGCATGATCGAAACCCGCGGACTGGTTCCCGCGATTGAAGCGGCGGACGCGATGACCAAAGCAGCGGAAGTGCGTCTGATCGGCCGTCAGTTCGTCGGCGGCGGCTACGTGACCGTGCTCGTTCGCGGCGAGACCGGTGCGGTCAACGCGGCGGTGCGCGCCGGTGCTGATGCGTGCGAGCGCGTGGGCGACGGCCTGGTCGCCGCCCACATCATCGCGCGTGTCCACAACGAAGTCGAAAACATTCTGCCGACCGCGGCCGCCGCGGCCTGATCGGGGTGCGCCATGGACATGGCAATTGAAAAGGAGCGTTCGGTCATGACGGGCACGGCGACAGGCATTGCGCTCGGCATGATCGAAACCCGCGGACTGGTTCCCGCGATTGAAGCGGCGGACGCGATGACCAAAGCAGCGGAAGTGCGTCTGATCGGCCGTCAGTTCGTCGGCGGCGGCTACGTGACCGTGCTCGTTCGCGGCGAGACCGGTGCGGTCAACGCGGCGGTGCGCGCCGGTGCTGATGCGTGCGAGCGCGTGGGCGACGGCCTGGTCGCCGCCCACATCATCGCCCGCGTCCACAACGAAGTCGAAGGCATCCTACCGACCGAGGCGGATGCCGGCGGCGGTGGACGCGACGGCGAGGTGGCCTGCGTCAGTTTCTGAGCGGACGCGCGCGAGGACAGGCGATGGATCCACGATTACTGGGGTATCTCAACCGGGCATTAGGTCATGAAATGGCCGCGGTTCAGCAGTACATGGCTCAGTCCAGGCTATGCGATCTCTGGCGGCTGGCGGATTATTGCAGCCACTTCCATCAGGACGTCATCGAGGAGCTTGGGCACGTCGCGAGTCTGACCGATGCGCTGTTGAAGCTCGGCGCCGCGCCGAGCGCCACGCAGCTGCCGCCGGTGCGACTGGGGCGTACGCTGGAGGAGATGCTCGCGATCGACCGCGTGCTTGAGGTCGAGGCAGTGCGCCTTTACGAGGAAGCCGCTGCGTACTGCACGCGTGTGCGCGACGTCGACCACCATGCACTGTTCCAGAAAATCCTGCGCGACGAGTTGGAACACCTGCAGGAGCTCGACCGGATGGAGGCCGATCTGCGATCCAAGGAGAAACGTTATGCCTGACGACAATAATCCGATCCCGCACTGGCAGCGGCAGGATTTGCCGCCGATGCTGAGCCGGCGCTTCGAGTTCGAGACCTACTCCGAGACCCGGCGTTTTCTCGACGGTGTGGCGAAACTCGCCGAAGCCGCGCAGCACTATCCGAACCTCAGCTTCGGCAAGACCTACGTCAGCGTCACGCTCGACGCCGACGGTAAGAAGATCGGCCCGGATCTCGTCGCGCTGGCGCAGCAGATCGACGGTCTCGCCGCGGGCGCAGCCTGAAGCAATGGCCGCCTTGCGGATCGCGCTGGCGAACCAGAAGGGCGGAACCGGCAAGACCACCCTGGCGGTGAATCTCGCCGCCGGCCTGCACCGGCGTGGGGCGACTGCACTGCTGGACGCCGATCCCCAAGGCTCGGCCGGGCAGTGGGCGCGGCTGGGCAGCGCGTCCGGCGATCTCCATCCGCTCCGGTGTATCCCCGGTGAGCTGGATCACGGAGGCCATCCCCTGGACGATCCCGGTGCCGAGCGAGGTGACGACCGAGGTGATGCCATTGGCCC
>CBJLQC010000262.1:0-4628 GCA_966424955.1 uncultured bacterium
TGAAGCGCGCGGTCTGGTGTTTGGGCACGTTCACCACGTCCTTCCACTGGCGCTGCGGCTCGGGCACGCCGTCGCGGTCGAGCACCTGGAACTGGAACCCGTGCAGGTGGAAGGGATGATCCATGCCGACAATGTTCTCGATCTCCCAGATCTCCGTCTTGCCGAGCAGGCTCTCGACGTCGATGCGGTCGGGGTCCATCAACCTGCCGTTGATCATCCCCTGGGAAAGCGTGAGGACGCGCCGGGCGGTGACCGCCGTCGTGTCGAGCGGCGGAACCACGCGCAGGCGCGCAGGCAGCGCGATCGGTGCGACGGGCGGCTGGTTGGTGTATTGCAGCGTGAGCAGCTCGCGCGTCCGGTTCCAGTCGTCTGGTTTGGTCTGCGGAACGTAGCGATCGTACGGCAGCGCCTGCAGCGTCGCGCGCGTGCCGGGCGCACCCGTGGCGCGCACGAGAACTTCGGCGCGCTCACCCACCGAGAGCAGCAGCTCCGATACCTCGACCGGGTGCTCGAACAGCCCGCCATCGGTCCCGACATGCAGCAGCTGATGGCCGGGGATCGCCAGGCGGTAGATGCGCGCCGCCGATGCATTCACGATGCGCCAGCGTTGGACCGCGCCGCTGCGCACGTTCAGCGTCGGCTGAATCCTGCCGTTGACGAAGATGACGTCGCCTTCCCGCCCGTTCTCGAAATCGACACGCCCCTGCGCGCTGTTCCGGTCCGATATCGCGATGGAGCCGTCCGGCGCGAAGCGATTGTCGGAGAGCACCAGCAACCGTTCCTCCAGCGAAGCCGGCAGCGGATCGTCGGCCGCCCGCACGATGATCGCGCCGTACAGTCCGCGCGCGACCTGGTCGCCGGTGCTGTGATGCGGGTGCGGATGATACCAGTAGGTACCGGCGCTGCCGGGTTTCAGCGTGAAGATGTAATCGTGCGTCTCGCCCGGAGCCACCGGATGAAACGGACTGCCGTCCATGTCGGAAGGTATGTGCAGGCCGTGCCAGTGCACGGTGGTAGGCACGGACAGCTTGTTCGTGAAATGCACGACGACGCGGTCGCCTTCACGAAATTCGAACGTCGGACCTGGTACGGTGCCGTTGTACGCATACACTTCCGTCTGTTGACCGGGCATCAACGACAGGCGCTGCGGCTCCGCTACCAGGGTTACTTCCACGACGTTCGCGACCGGGGGTGAGTGGAGCTGCAGGACGCCACCCAGCGCGACGACGAGTAGTCGGAAAACGATGATTACCTCGGATACACGACTGCGGTTCGAAGGGCAGGCAGCAAATTAAACAGAACGGATGCGACGATCAACGAACGCGTGGCCGCGGCGTCTCGTGCATGACATGATGGTAAAGACTTGAACGGTTCGGCAGGCGCGCGTGTGGGGGCCCGGGAAGCGCCGGGAAAGGCGAGCAGCCTCGCCTCTCCCGGCCGTTGCGACTAGTTGCCTTTCCTGCCCTTCGCGGCCGTCGCCTTGGCGCGGCCGTCACCTTTCCCGCTGATGACTTCCACGATGACGTCCGGCACCGAGCCCGGGCGTTCCTTCTTTTCGCGCGCCCAATCGTGATTGCCATCGTAAGCCCGGTCGTTGTAGAGCACGAACGCGCCCGACGGCACGCGGCCGATGAGCGAGCTGCAGCGCGTGGGCGCCGGCTGGCGTCCGGGCGGCGTGCCGGGATACCAAACGCGGCATTGTCCGGGCGGCGGGTAGTGGCCTTTGGGTACGTGCAGGCCGCGCGGCCGCGCGGCTTTCGCGGGCTGCTTGTCGTTCACGACAACCACGTCATCACGACGGGGCAACGGACTCCTGATGCCGCTCGAGGAACAGCCGGCGGTCAGGGCGGTGGCCGCGAGCAAGAACGTCGTCATTCTTCTCATCAAACACTCCTGTGGTTGGTAGCAAGACGAGCAGCGATCGATTCGTGTCACAGCGTACTTTTGTCGCGGCGATCGGCAAAAAGGTCACGACGCACGAGGTGCGTTCGCGCGCTGCCGCAGCGCCAAAATTCTTCCGGTTCTCGCTAAGCTTTTCGCATTCCGGGCGCGTGCGCGCGGCCGGTCGTTGCGCGCTAACGACTGTATCACTTGCAAGTTACGGACTGTCTTTCACGTCTTTACCGGTTCGAGGCCGAAACTTGCTGCCATGCAAGGTCGAGAGCGGCCCTGGGGGAGGGCGGCTTTTTCAACTCACAGGAGAATAACGTGATGAAGCGGATGATAAGTGCGACACTGGTGATCGCAGCTCTGGTCGTGCCGGGAATGCTGCAGGCGCAGGCTTGCATTGGCGTGCCGTCCCAGGACCGTCAGTTCGGTCTGGCCGGCGCCATGGGCTTCACGGAGGGTCAGAAAAGCTACGGTGGCGAGCTGAGCGCGAACCTGGCCGGCCCGTTGACCGTGGGTGGTGGTTATGCGCTGGTGAAGCCGGACAACGTGGATACGAACGGCAACCACTTCCAGGGTCGTGCTGCGTACGAGCTGCCCATGGGCAATCTGTCGGTCTGCCCGACGAGCGGCCTCGGCTACACCCGCTTCCATGAGGAAGAAGGCGGTGAGAGCGCTACCGTTACCGCGACGGTGATTCCGGTTGGTATCGGCTTTGGCAAGTCGTTCCGCGCCGGTGAGAACATGTCGATCACGTTCGCCGCGATTCCGCAGTACCTCTACATCAAGAACCGCGCGTAGAGTGCGGGCACGATCAACCTCGAGGTCGAGGACAGCGAGAGTGCATTTGGTGCGGACCTCGGCGTCAACCTCGGCATGCGTTCGTGGTACGTGGGCGGCGGCGCTTCGTTCAACAGCGTCGAAGGCTCGGACCCGGTCTTCCAGGTCGGTCTCGGGATTCTGTTCGGTGGTCCGCGCTCGACGCGCGTGAGCAGCCGGTAAACCAGAGTCGAACTGGAAAGTGTGGGAGCGCGGCCAGAGCCCGCGCTCCCACACTTTTGCATCCGGACCTCACCACACCCATCTTCCCGGGGGACCTTTGAAGCTGTGAGCTGATCCGGAATGCGCATTCATTGGTTGTGTGTCGGGCTGCTGGTGGCGTGCAGCGACGTACCCAAGCCGCCGCGCGCCACCGCCCAGCGCGCCATCGTGCCGGCCGCGCCGCCCGCGCAGCTGGGCATCGGCGAAAAGACGGTCATCGAGATCGTGCAGCGTGTCTCACCAGCTGTGGTCGGTGTCCGTACCGCGAATGGACAGGGTTCCGGCGTGCTCATACGCGAAGATGGCCTGATCCTCACCAACGCGCATGTGGTGGGCGGTTCGCCCGTTGTCCTGGTCTCGCTGGCGAACGGCACGGAAAGCGAAGGCCGCGTGCTCGGGATTGCGCGTACCGTCGACATCGCGGTCATCGACATCGATGGCAGCGATCTGCCGACCGCGCCGCTCGGGGATTCGGACGTCTTGCAGGTCGGTCAGTCCACGATCGCGATCGGTAATCCGATCGGGCTGGACCGCACCGTGACCACCGGCGTGCTCAGCGCAATGAACCGCACGCTCGGGCTGGGCTACGAAGAGCTGATCCAGACCGATGCCGCCATCAATCCGGGAAATTCGGGTGGGCCGCTGCTCAATTCGAACGGGCAGGTGATCGGCATCAACACGGCCGCGGTCCGGGAAATACCCGGACAGGGTCCGATCGCCGGCCTCAGCTTCGCCATCCCGATCAACCTGGCTCGCGACATCGCGCAGCAGCTGGCCACCGAGGGCGTTTTCCGCCGCGCGCTGCTCGGCATCGAGCATCTCGAAATCGACGCCGCGCTGGCCGAGCAGTTCGATCTGCCCGTACAGTCCGGCGTCATCGTCATGCGCGTCGGTCCGGACACGCCCGCGCAGGCGGCCGGCATCGAGCGCGGTGACATCATCGTTCGTATTGACGACGTCGCTATCAAGGATGGCAGCGACCTGCGCCGCTTCATGCGCGCGCATCATCCCGGCGACGTCGTGACCGTCGAGGTGCTGCGTCCGCGTGGGCGTACGCGCGTCCGCGTGCAACTGGGTGAAGGGATTGGCTGAGCCGCGGAGCATTCTGTTCGCAACATGAGAACAATCGGCCCGCTATTGATCGTCCTCGGCATCGCTGTTGCCGCAGTAGGCGTGCTGGCGTGGAGTGGGCTGCTCTTCTGGTTCGGCCGCTTGCCCGGCGACATCCGCATCGAGCGGACGCACACGCGCGTCTACGTGCCGATCACGTCCATGCTCATCCTGTCGGTGGTGCTGTCACTTCTCATGATGCTCTTCCGCCGCTTCCGCTAAACAGCGCCGCAGAAACGCTTCCAGCTCCTGTACGTTGCCGGTGAAGTGCATCACCGGCTTGTGGTACCGCGCGGCCAGCCGCAGCTCGGATGCGGTGCCGTCCGCGCCGGGCAGGGCAATGATCGCGTCACCGGAGAGCACGTTGATGTGATTGCGCGATGACGGCAGGTCGCCAGCCACGCCGCGATCCGGCAGATGCGTGCGGATCGCCAGCTGGATGAAAGGATTTGGATAACCCGGTGGCAGCGACGCGGCGCCGGCGCTGCCGCACGGCAGAATGCCGATGGTAATGCCGCAGGCCGGCTGCGCTTCCCGGAACGCCTGGCTGACCGACTCCATCACACCGGCGCCGCCACCGGTGACCAGAT
>CBJLQC010000263.1:0-4607 GCA_966424955.1 uncultured bacterium
CGATCGAGCCGCGCTTGAAATAAAGCGCCGAGTACGCCTTGCCCTGGTTGACCACTTCACTGATCAGGATGCGGCGACTGCGGGCCGTCCCGTCGGGCCGCGCTTCGCGCTCGTAAGCGATCTGGTAGCTGTCGCCGGGCTGGATGTCGCGCGAGAAGTCGATGGTGTAGGCGTAGATGGAACCGAGCGCCGAAGCGAGCTGCACTCGCTCGGCGGCCGGCAGGTTGATCGTCTCGTCGAGTACCAGCGACTCGTAGAGCGTGGTCCCCGCATCGATGCGGCCGGCCACGAACACCGTGTCCACCTGCACCGGAGTGAGCTGCAGCGTGCTGTGCCAGCCCACTTCGTTGCGCGCAATGAGCACGGTCGTATCGGCATTGATGCGCATCTCGATGGCGCGCGGACTGTTGTCCGTCGTCCAGCGGCGCACCGTGATCTCGGCCCCTTGCGTGAGCCGCCGCGGATTCACGTGCTCGCGCGACACGAGCAGCACCTCGGCCAGGTCGGCGCCCAGCACGTACGCGCGCGACAGCACGCCGCTCAACGTCTCGCCCCGCTGGATGACGTGCGTCTCGGCCTTTTCTAGAGGCGGCACTACGACCGGCGCCAGGGTCGGTGCATCCGCCGGGTCCATGACCGGGGAATTAGGCTGCATGACGGCCATGGCACCGACGCTCAGGGCGCCGATCACAATAAGCGGCACTGCTTTGATTGCTTTTTGCATTAATGAGTTATCGCGAGATCCGAAGTCGAGTACGAGATCGTGAGCGAAACGGAATCGGGATCGGCGCGCGGGTCCGCGCTGCGGCGATCTCGGTCGCGATGTCGATCACGATCTCGAGTCTGTTAACGTTAATCCATCTGACGCCGAATGAACGTCGGTATGTCCAGATCCGTCAGCTGCTGCCGCGACACGGCCGCTTGCGGCATGCGCTGGAACGGAGTCGGCTCGGGCGCGACCTGCTGCCGCGCAGCGGCCGCCAACGAGCCGTTCGTAACCCGCGCGAAAGCCGGTTCCGCAGCAACCGCCGCGGCAACCGGCATGACTGTTCTCGTGCCACGACCGAGGCCATTCCCGGCAGAGATCGGACGCACCAGCGGCTCGGGCATTTTTTCCTGCTCGAGACCCGTCGCGATCACCGTCACGCGCACTTCACCTGCCATGGACTGCTCGTGCACGGCGCCGAAAATGATTTCCGCATCATCACCAGCGGCTTCCTGAATAATCGACGCGATGGTCGTCACCTCGTCAATGGTCAGGTCCATCCCGCCGGAAATGTTGATGAGGACTCCTGCGGCGCCTTCAATAGTAACATTGTCTAGCAGCGGGCTGGAAATAGCTTCTTGCGCCGCTTCTACTGCACGATGCTCGCCCCGCCCGAAACCGGTACCCATGAGGGCCGGGCCGCGGCTCTGCATTACCGTTCTGACGTCTGCGAAATCGACGTTTACCTCACCCGTCACGTGGATCAGGTCCGAGATTCCCTGCGTGGCATGCAGGAGGACCTCATCAGCCTTTTTTAGCGCATCCCGGAAAGTAGTTCCCTTCCCGACGACACTGAGCAGGCGCTCGTTCGGCACCACGATGACCGTGTCTGCCGCGCGCTTCAGCTCGGCCAGTCCCATCTCCGCCTGGCGCATGCGCTTCTTGCCTTCGAACAGGAATGGCTTGGTCACGATGCCGATGGCGAGCGCGCCCTGCTCGCGCGCCATTTCAGCAATGACTGGAGCCGCGCCCGTCCCCGTGCCGCCCCCCATACCCGCGGTAATGAAGACGAGATCCGCGCCTTCAATCGCTTTTGCAATTTCGTCCCGGCTCTCTTCGATGGCCTGCCGGCCAATCTCCGGTCGTGCGCCCGCGCCCAGCCCGCGCGTGAGCAGCTTGCCGATCTGAATCTTGACCTGTGCCGTCGCATTCTTGAGCGCCTGCGCGTCCGTGTTCACGCTGATGAACTCGACGCCATCCAGATCTTCGGCGATCATGCGGTTGACCGCGTTGCCGCCGCCCCCGCCCACGCCGAACACCTTCATGCGTGCGTTCTGAGCGAGACTCTCCTCGAATTCGAAGATCATTGGTGTTTCCCCCGGTTGTTGCGCACCAAAGCGCTCGTGAAATCAAAAACCAAAAAGACGTTGGTCCGAGCCGGATTGAGGATTGAAGCACCGACACCTAAAACAGTTCCCCGTTCCGTTTTAGACATTGACACTCCAACCCTCAACCCGAGTTCGATCAAAAGAACTCCTTCAACCAGCTCATGGCTTTGCCGACGGCGCCGCTGCCCAGCGCGAAGCCGCTGCCGTGCGTGACATCGATTGTGCGTGCGCCGAACAGCGCGAGGCCGGTGGCGGTGGCGAACTGCGGACGCCGCACCGAATCCGCGAGGCCGGTCAGCCCGCCGCTCGGCACGCCCACGCGCACGGGCATCCCGAACGCGTGCTGCGCGACATCCACTGCGCCGGAAAGCGCGGCGCCGCCACCCGTCAGCACCGCTCCCGCGCCCAGCTTGCCGCTCTCGCCGGCGTGCTCGATCTCCTTGGCGACCAGCCCGAGGATCTCGTCGAGACGCTGCTCGATGATGTGCGCGATCAACTCACGCGCGACCTGCCGCTTCGAGCCAGGTCCGGGGCCGGGCAGCTCGACCGTCTGACGCGGATCGACGAGCTGCGCGAAAGCGACGCCGTGCTTCTCCTTGGCCTTCTCCGCCTCGGCGTAAGTGATGCTCAGTCCCTTGGCCAGGTCGTTGGTGACCGTGCCGCCGCCCCATGGAATCGATGCCAGGTGGCGCATCTTGCCGTCACGGAAGATCGCCAGCTCGGTGGTCGATCCGCCCAGATCGACGAGCGCGACGCCGACATCTTTCTCATCTTCGGTGAGCACGGCCTGCGCGGTTGCCAGCGGCTCGTGGATCGTTGCTTCGATGCGGTAGCCCGCCCGACTCACCGCTTTGCGCAAATTCTGCGACGCGGTGATCGAGCTGGTGATGATGTAGACCTCGGCTTCCAGCCGGGTGCCCGCCATGCCGATCGGATCGCGAATGCCCGACTGGTGATCGATGATGTATTCCTGCGGCAGGACGTGCAGCACTTCACGGTCGGCCGGCACGACTACCGCGCGCGCGACTTCCTGCACGCGCAGCACGTCGGCGTTGCGGATCTCTTCGCCGTTGACCGCCACGACACCCTGCGAGGTGCGCGCGTGGATGTATTCACCGGCTACGCCCACGAACACGCGATCCACGGTCACGCCGGCCATCAGCTCCGCCTCCTTCAGCGCCGCGCGCACGGACTCGGTCGTGCCCTCGATATCCGTGACCACTTCGCGGCGCATGCCGCCGGTGCGCGCCTGGCCGACGCCCAGGATCTTCACGACGGGCATGCGTACCGCATCGGGGCCGCGCGCCGGCAGTGTTTCGCCGGTCACTTCGCCGATGACGGCGCAGGTTTTGGTTGAGCCGATATCCAGCCCGGCTACGAGATTGGGCCGCATCTCAGTTCCCTTTATCCGGATCAACCGAGACGACAATCTGGTCGCGGAATCGCGCATCGATCCTCTTCAATCGTGACAGTTCGCCACGCGCGCTCAGGTCTGAGAGCGTGACTTCGATTTCGCGCAGCCGCAGCGCGCGCGGGTCGGCCGATACCAGCGCCGTCGCGCCACGCGGCTGACGCAGCCGCAGCATGATTCCCTGTTCGCCGGCCGGTGCCGCCTCCGACACCCAGCTGTACAAGCGCGCATCGCGCAGCCGCAGCGCATTCAGCACCCCGATCGCGGCGCGCGTCTGGCCATCGCTGAAGTACCCGCTGCTATCGGGACGCGCCGTGCGCGCCAGCACCGGCAGATCGATGTCCATGGCGGCCGGATTTATGGGCAGCGCGCGAGCGCGCGCATCGACCGGCTGCAGCTCGGGCGTCCGCACCAGCGCGACCGGCTCGGTTTCCGTGATGGCCACCCTGATCGTATTGGGCAGCGCCCGCTCGATTTGCGCGTCCAGCACCATGGGATGGCGCAGCAGGCGCTCGCGCCACGGCCGGAACTCGTCGAAAATGTTGGACGCGCGCGTGATGCCCGACTCCACCAGCGCATCGTACGCCGCCAGGTAGCGCGTCCCGCGGATCTCCACGCGCTGCACCTGGAACGCATCCATGCGGCGCAGCACGGCGGGCGCGCCCGCCGCAATGGAGGTGACGACGCACGCCGCGCAGACGAGCAGCAGCCAACGGGTGCGCGCTTTCATTTTTCACCTCGCAACTGCGCGAGCAATGCGCGCGCGCCATCATCGATGTTGCCCGCGCCCATGAAGATCACGACGTCGCCGGCCTTGAGCATGGGACGTAGCGCGGCGGGCAGCTCGGTGACGGCCCCGTCGAACAGGCGGATGCGCGGAGCCGCGGCCGTGATCAGTTCGCTGGTCACACCAGGCAGCGGCAGCTCGCGCGCGGGATAGATCGGCAGCACCCATGCGGCGTCGGCGGCATTCAGCGCTTGCGCGAATCCGGCCGCGAAGTCGCGCGTCCTCGTGAAGAGATGCGGCTGGAAAACCGCGATCAGCCGGTGCCCGGTATAGGCGGCGCGCGCGGCGGCCAGCGTCGCGGTGATCTCGGTCGGA
>CBJLQC010000264.1:0-4586 GCA_966424955.1 uncultured bacterium
GGTCGCGCCCAGGATGAAAGACACGGCGGCTTGCGGGCGCAGACTACGCGTGGCCGCCATGGTGACCTCGGGGCCTATCCCCCGAGGATCACCCAATGAGATGGCGAGACGAACCGGCTTCAGCTCCAAGACATCAATCGAGGCGGTATTCCACCAGGGAGCGTTGTTTCAACTCGGCGACGAGCTCCTCGAGCATGCGGTTTTCGGCGATCGTGCGCTGCAGCCGGCCGCGAAAGTCGGGATCATCGAGGCTGAACGCGCCGGCTGCGCGGCGATCGGTAATCTTGATGATCGCGAATTTGCTCGCGCCGGTCGTACCCGGCAAAAGCACAGGGCCGACCACGGTGCCGGGCTGCGCGTCGGCGAGCGCGGTGTTGTACGGCGCGGGCAGCCGGTCGATCGGGAACGGACCGACGCGCGCCTGCTCGTTGGGATCGCCGATCGCCTTGGCCAGTGAATCGACGTTGGCACCGGCGCGCAGCTGATTGGCGACCGAGTCCGCCTTGGCGCGCATGCGCTCTGCGTCATCACCGGTCACGGTCGGGATCGCCAGGATGTGGCGCGCCTGGCGTTCGGCGCCGCGCACCTTTTCCAGCTTGATGATATGGAAGCCGAACGCCGTCTCGATGATCGGGCTCACCTGGCCGGGACGCAGGGCGAACGCCATTTCATCGAACTCGCGTACCATGGCTCCGCTGCGGAACCAGCCGAGATCACCACCGCGCTCCTTGCCGCCCGGCTCGTCGGTGTATTTGCGCGCGACGGTTTCGAAGTCCGCGCCGGCCGCCAGCTCCTTCATGGCTTCTTCGAGGCGGGCGCGCGCCGTCGCGCGGGCGCTGTCGGATGCGACGGGGCGCAGCACGACCTGCAAGAAGCTGATGGTGGCCGGGCGCTCGCCGAACTGCGGGCGGTTGGCCTCGAAGTACTCGCGGATCTCCTGCTCGGTAACGGGCGGTGGCTTGCGCTCGCGCTGCGTCTTGTTGACGTACTCGCGCATGAGCAGGCGCGTGCGCACATCGCCGGCCAGCATGTTACGCATGTCCTCGAGGGTCATGCCCGACTGCTGCAGGGCATTACGGAAACGCTGCTCGTCGCCGAACTGGCGGCGCCGCGCATCGACCTCCTGCTGCACCATCGATGACACCTGTTCGTCGGGTATCCGGATGGACGTATCGCGCGCGGCCGCCTGCACGATCAGCAGCTCGTTGACACGGTTCTCGAGAATGTCCCGATAAGCCTTGGCACTGTCGGCGATCGGCTGACCGGACTGGCGGAACTGCATCATCGCAAGATCGATGTCGCTCTTCAGAATGATGCTGTCACCCACCACGGCGATGATGCGGTCGGCGATGTCGGGGCCAGGCTGCTGCGCGGCCACCGGCGCGGCAGCCAGCAGGGCAAACATCAGCAAACGGCGTGTGAATCTCGGCATGTACTTCTCTCTGTCACGCTCTGTGGGTGATCTACTCCGGGAGCGAAGCGGGCCGGCGCTGATGCGCCGGCCCTTTTCGTTTATATACCAGTACTCGAATCCGGTTCCTACTGATTCGTGTTCGGCCGTGGCGCGGGCGGCTGTTGCGCCGGCGGCTGCTGCCCGGGCTGTGGCTGGGCAGGCTGGCCGGGCGGTTGCTGGCCGGGCGGTTGCTGGCCGGGCGCGCCGAGTCCGGGTTGTGGCACCGGGTTGGCCGCGCGTGCCTGCTCGACCTTCTGCACCGTCTCGGTGACCGCGCGCTCGAAGATCTGACCGCCGTACTGCTCGCGCAGCGAGTAGGAGATCGGCCCGAGCGGAATGACCGGACGGTCCCCGCGGATGTTGCCCTCCAACAGCGTCATCACGCGCTGCTGAATCACGTCATCCGCCTTCTGACCGGCGGGCACGTTCAGATTGCTCAGCTGCGCCTCGGTGATCGCCGTGCGCAGCTGACGCTTGATCTCGTTGCGCATGGAATCGATCTGCTGCTTCGGCACTTCGAGTTTCTGGCGGCCGGCTTCAGCGACCAGCACTTCATTGCGCGCCAGACCTTCGAGCAGCTGCTTGAGGTTCTCGTCGTTCTGGCTGGCGATCATCTGCTTCTGCTGCGGCTGCAGACGCTGGAGGAAGCGAGCGTAATCTCCGGCACTGACTTCGCCGCCCTTGTACTCGACGAGGGTGCGACGCGCGGCGCGGCCACTCACGTCCGCGCTCGCCTTGCGAGCCAGCTCGCGCACGACTTCGTACGCACCCGACTGCACGGCGATGTTCATCGTGTCGGTGAGGCTCTTGACGTAATTCTGCTCGGCTTCCTGGACCAGCTGTGCCTTGGCCTGGTCGCGGAAGGTCGCCTTGGCGGCTTCGAAATCCGCCGCCTTGCGGTCTTCCACCTTGATGATGTGAAGCCCGAAGGGCGTCTCGACCGGTTCGCTGACCTGGCCCACCTGCAGGGCGAACGCGGCCTGCTCGAAGGGCGCCACCATCTGGCCACGGCCGAAGTAGCCGAGGTCGCCACCGCTCTGCGCGGCGCCCGGCTCCTGGCTGTACTGCCGGGCCAGCGCGGCAAAGTCTTCGCCACTGCGCGCCCGGTCGCGGATCTGCTGCGCCAGGCGCGTAACGCTGTCGCGCTGCGCGGGTGTCGCGTCCGTGGGCAGACGCAGCAGGACGTGCCGCGCCTTGATGGTGGCACCGGTGCCCTCGCGCTCGAACATCTGCCGCAGCCGCGTGTCATCGAGGGCGGTGTCCACCTTGATCACGCGGTCGCGCAGGCGCCACACGACCTCCTGCTCGATGTAGGGCTCGATGATGGGATCGAGGTTGACCGCGTTCAGCGTGGAATCCTTGGCCACCGCGTGGGCGAGCAGGGTGTAGTCGATCCAGAGGTTGGCGATCGCGTTGACCACGTCCGGTTGGGCGGGCAATCGCGGATTGAGCTGGAAGAGACTGGCCGCCTTGTCGATGGAGAGCTCCTGGCCGGCAGCGCGCGCGAGGACGTCCTTGTGCGCGCTCATCGCCTGGCCGAAGCTGTCACACGCGGTGCTGGTCGCCAGCGCCGCGAGGACCGCGACGGATGCGACGATTTTTCTCATTGTTTCTCCTGTGCAACTTTGCCTGGGCTGTGAAAAGCCCGTGAAGATACCGAATGGGGGCTGCCCCCACAATCCAGTATCGGCCGGAATACCTATCGGAGCGCTCTCCTTATTCAAGCCGTCAGTGAAACCCGTATCCGCGAGACCAGCGTCGGAGAAACCCCGAAGAACCGGGCGAGAGCAACGCCGCCGTACCCTTGGGTGAGCAGCGCAGCAATGAGGTCTCGGCGAATAGTAACGACGGGACGGGCATGTGTTCCGCTACGGATAAGATCGAGCGGACAACGAGGGTCGAGATGGACCAGGAGGGCGCGTGCGACGTCGTATAGTGGACGCTTGGGAGCGGGGCGCGGCGGCGGAGTTGCCGCGGCGTATTCCGCTGTCCAGTAGGCGTTGCCGGCGGTGCACGGACTGGGGGCGCGCAGGCGCTGTGAAGGCAGCTGGCCGGCAAGAAAGCGATCGACGTTCATCTGGTAGTTCACGTGCGCGAGATAGTTCCGGCGACCCGACGACGCTTCATCGCTCTGAAAGAAGCGAAGCGCGACGGTCGGGTCCAGCAGCGACTCTCGAGGGGAATCGTGCGCGTTTTCTACAAACGCCCTGTGCGAAGACCACATGTAATCACCGGGTTCGCTGCACAGCTGTGCGCGCCACGGATTCAGATGCACGTATGCGATGGTCGCACGCACGAAATCAGCGTTCGCGCAAACGCCGCTCCAATATCGTCGCTCGAATACGTGTCCTTCCAAGCGATGGGTGCAGCGCAGCAGGACTGCGCAGCGATGCATGACGCGGTGCATCATTGCCGACAGAGCTTGCGGTCCCTGCGTTACGACAATGTGGAAGTGGTTCGGCATCACGACGAGCGCGAGCGTGGAGTGTCCGGACGCTCTCCCGGCTGCCAGTATTTCGGTCATGACGCGGGCGCGCAGTGGTTCGGTGAACCAGGGCTCACGGCCCTGGGTTCGCGCGGTGATGTGTATGACGCACCCGGGCGCGTGGATTCGATTGGGCTTCGACATGTAGTAACCTGCCGGTGCGGCCGGGGCGCGGGAATACGCAGACGCGTCAAAAGTGTATGGTTTAGCCTGCCCCCACGACTACCCGCTCCCCCGCAGCCAGACCTTCCAGCGCAGCGCTCACGATCTCGATGATGCCGGCACCGCCGCGGCGGCGCAGCACAAAGGAAAGCGGGGTCGTTCGCTTGATCTCAAGCTCCACTTGATGCGCGCGCAGCGCGCTCTGCAGCCTGGCCAGGCGCGCGACCACGCCATCGCGAAACGTCACGCGCGCGGCCTCGCGCTGGATGGTGATGCGCTCGATCCCCAGTTTTGTCCCCTGCAGTCGCAGTGCGGCGGCGGCGATCAGCCGCTCGACTTCGGGGGGCGGCGCGCCGTAGCGGTCGCGCACTTCGGCGGCCAGCGCGTGGACTTCGCTGACCTGCTCGATGCGCGAGAGGCGGCGGTAGAGGTGCAGCTTCTGGGAAGCGTCCGGAACGTATGCGTCGGGCAGGTAGGCGGACCCTT
>CBJLQC010000265.1:0-4574 GCA_966424955.1 uncultured bacterium
AACAGTATTGGTGGCAATGTCGGGGGGCGTCGACTCGTCGCTGGCGGCGGCGCTGCTCGTGGAGCAGGGCTACGACGTGGTCGGCGTAACCATGAAGACGTTCTGCTATTCGGAGAACGCCGGTCCAACCCGTACGTGCTGCGGCCTGGACGGAATCATGGACGCGCGACGCGTGGCCGAACGCCTCGGCATTCCGCATTACGTCTTCGATATGGAAGAGGCGTTCACGACGTCGGTCATCGACGATTTCGTCAATGAATACGTGCACGGCCGCACGCCCAATCCGTGTGTGCGCTGCAACTCCAACACGAAGATCCCGGACCTGCTTCGGCGGGGCCGCATGTTCGGCGCGGACCTCATTGCTACCGGACACTATGCGCGGATACTCAAAAACGGCCAAACCGCAATAGGGGAGCCTGCCCCCTTTCGGTTGGCCCGCGGGCTCGACCGCAACAAGGACCAGAGCTACTTCCTCTGGGGCGTGCCGGCCGAGGTGCTGCAGCACATCCTTTTCCCGGTGGGCGAGCTGACCAAGCCGCAGGTGCGGGAGCGTGCTCGTGCGCTGGAGCTGGCCACCGCGGACAAGCCGGAATCGCAGGAGATCTGCTTCGTGCCTTCCGGTGACTACGCCGAATTTCTCGGCAGACGCATCGGTGCCGATCACGCCGCGCTCAGCCCCGGGCAGCTGGTCAGCTCGAGCGGTGAAGCGATCGGCGAGCACGCCGGCTACGCCCGCTACACGGTGGGCCAGCGCAAAGGGCTGGGCGGTGGCCGTGGCCGCGCGCTTTATGTGCTCGGCGTCATCCCGGAGCGCAACGAGGTAGTGGTGGGCGAAGCGGACGAGCTCGACCGGCGCGATGTCGCGATCGGCGACCTGAACTGGCTGGACGATCCGCCCCACATGGGTGAGGAGCTGCTCGTGCAGGTGCGCCATCGCGCGCGCGCGGTGCCGGGGACAGTTACCGAAACAGGCGACGTCGTGCGGCTCGAGCTGATGCAGCCGCAGCGTGCCGTCACGCCCGGGCAGTCGGGCGTGCTCTACCGCGGTGATGTAGTCGTGGGCGGCGGACGCATCCGTTAGGCGATCTCTTCGGACCTCTCGAACATCGCGAGCAACTCTTCATTAGCCGCGAGCGCAATGCGCCGCTCCGCATCCGCCTCGTCACCCTTCATGAGCACGTAGCGCGGCCGGAGCATGCGATTACTCAGGCAATTGAACACGACCTGCGGCCGCACGCTTTCGCCGTGCGCGCCGCCGGTCGGATAGACTTCCCACGTCAGCATGTTGCGATCGAGGATCGTTCTCGTTCTGGACATATGCGTTCGCTAGTGTTTCAGTCCCGCCTTGTCGGCGAACTGCTTGAACAGCTCGATGGCCTCGGGATCGATGGCTTCCGGCACGTCCACCTTTACCTGCACGTACTGGTCCCCGCGATGACCGTTTTTCTCGATGCCCTGGCCGGGGATACGAAAGCGTGTGCCCGATTGCGTGCCGGGCGGAATCTTGAGCGCGACCTTTTTGTCATCAATCGTGCGCACGCGCACCTTCGAGCCGAGCACGGATTGCGCGATGTTGATGGGAATCGTGCAGATGACATCGAGGCCATCGCGCCGGAAGAAATGGTCGGGCGTGACTTTGAAGTTGACGATCAGGTCGCCGGACGGCGCCCCGGCGTGACCTTTTTCTCCCTGGCCTGCAACGCGCAGCTTGGAGCCGGTATCCACCCCGGGCGGCACCGCGAGCATGATCTGTCGCTGCTCGCGCACCTGTCCTGAGCCACCACAAACCTGGCACGGGACGGTGGGCACGCTGCCGCGCCCGAGGCAATTCGGGCAGGGCCGTTGCACGGCGAAGCCGCCTTGCCCGAAGGAGATCATGCCGGCGCCCTTGCACTCAGGGCACATCTGCGGCTTGGTGCCCGGCGCGCTGCCCGTGCCGTTGCACGTTGCGCACTCGTCGGTGATGGGCACCGTGATGGTGATCTTGCCGCCGCGCGCCGCCGTCTTGAAGGGAATCTCGACGAGGTATTCGACATCGTTGCCGCGCGTCTTCGCCTGCGCGCCGCCGCCGCGCTTGCGGCCGCGCGCAAAGATGCTCTCGAAGATGTCGGACAGCCCGCCCAGGTCGCCGATGTCCTCGAAGGAAAAGCCGCCCGTGCCGGTCGTGCCCGCTGTGCCCGCAGTCGCGCCCGTGCGCGCAAAACCGGCGAACGGGTTCTTGCGCACGGCATCGTACTGCTTGCGCTTGTCCGCGTCCGACAGCACCGAGTAGGCCTCGCCGATCTCCTTGAAGCGTTCGGCGGCTTCCTGGTTGTTGGGATTGGCGTCCGGATGGTACTGCTTGGCCAGGCGACGATAGGCCTTCTTGATCTCGTCCGCGGCTGCGGACTCGTTCACGCCCAGAACGCGGTAGTAATCCTTGGCACCGGCAGCCGCCATTCGCTAACCCTCGAACTGCTTGACGCGCACTCGCGCCGGGCGCAGCAGCACGCCCTGGTAGCGGTAACCAGTCTGGAAAACGTCGGCGACATGATCGTCTTCTGCCGGATCATCGGTCGGCACCGTCATGAGCGCTTCCATCACGGTCGGGTCGAAAGGCGCGTCCTCGGCGGCGATGCGCTCGAGCCCGGCGGTTTCCAGGGTGCTGCGCAGCTTGCGCTCGACCAGCTCGAAGCCATGCAGCAATGACTCGACCGTCGCGTTTTCACTGTGATGCGCCACCCGCTCGAAGTCGTCGAGGACTTCCACCAGGCGGCCCACCAGCGCGGATTGCGCGCGCGCCACGCTTTCCGCCTGATCGCGCGCCACCCGCTTGCGGTAATTATCGAACTCGGCTGCCAGTCGCAGATGACGGTCGCGGGCCGCCTCCAATTCACTCTGGAGCTGGTCCAGATCGTTTTGAATCTGTGCGACGTCGGCCGCGGCTACCCCGTTGCCGGTGGGATCCGTTCCGTCTTCCGGGCGGGCGGTTTCCGCCCCGTCAGCCGTCTGCGTCTTATCGTGTTTCTTCATCATGCTCTCGGTTTGAGCGAACTCGGTGCCACCCGCGTCTGCCGTTTCGGCACTAGCTCCTGCCACTGATCCAGGCCCGAACCTCGGCCAGTGCCTGCGCGCCGCCGAAATCGTTCAGAACCTCGTGATAATAGTCCGGCAATACGCGGATCGTCACGTCGGCGTTTGCCGCCAGCGATCGCGCGAAGGCTTCCGACTTGCGCGTATCGACGATCTCGTCATCGCCGGCGAGCAGGAACAGCAAGGGTATGTCGATGCGGTCGCTGCGGTGCAGTACCAGCCCCATGGCAGCCGACGCCTCCATAAAGAGCCGCGGCGTGATTTTGCGGTGGACCAGCGGATCTTCGCGATAGCGCGCCACCACCTCGGGATCATGGCTGATGTATTCGGGATCGATGCCGGCGTCGATGGGCAGCGAGGGCAGAATTTTGTTGAGCAGGCCGGCACCCAGAATCTTCCAGCGTGGAATCGACGGGCCGGTGGCCAGCCAGGGGGCGCTCAAAATCGCGCCCTGCAAGCCGGCGTCGTACTCCTCGATGTAACGCAGCACGATGAGCCCGCCCATCGAATGACCGAGTATGAACAAGGGCATGGCGTGCGCAGTGATCGACTCGACTTCACGGCGGAAGCGTTCGACATCCTGCAGGAAATAATCGAAGCGGCCGGCATGGCCGCGGCGGCCTTCCGATACACCATGACCGCGCAGATCACAGGCGTAGACATTGATGCGATTCGCAGCCATGCGTCGGCCGAGATGCGCATACCGGGCACTGTGATCGGACAGCCCGTGCACCACGATCAATCCCGCGCTCGGCGCCGGCGTTTCCCACGCACGATAGTAAAGGTGCAGCCCGTCGACGCCCTCGAACTTGCCGTCGGATTCGTGCACCGGCGCGCTGTGCCTGAGCTGCTGGTTCATGCCGGAATTATACGGGAGCAGGCGGAACTGCGTGAGGTAGGCCGGCGCCGCACGTGCGGCCGCGCGGGGCAACCGTTAGTTCGTTGGCAGCACGTGCGACGCCGGTTCTGAAGCTCGCGTGCTGGTAGTTCAGGATGCGTACCCATGCGGTGCCGTGGGTAAGGTGTTGCCATAGAACCGGTTAAAACGACAGTTGTAGAATCTGGGCGTCCCTTTCGAGCGACAACGGCTGTCCCCGCGCCTGGATGCCGCCGTTCACCGAGTCAACTGATCGTAAAGCAGGCCCAGCGCCATCTGGACGCCACGTTCGCGCACCTCTTCGCGATCGCCGGGCATGACGAAGCTGCGTGTGCGCACCGCTTCCCCGGTCGCGAGCGCGGTCCAGACCAGGCCGACCGGTTTCTCCTCGCTGCCCCCGGACGGGCCTGCGATACCGGTGACGCTCAGGGCGACGTCGCTTCGGGCAGCCTCGCGCGCGCCGACCGCCATCTCGCGCGCCGTCGCCTCCGAGACCGCGCCATGCGCGCGGAAACAATTCGGACGCCAGCGTCACCCCTGCCCCCAATTCACCCGCCAGCCCCACGCCCGCGATGAAACGCAAAATTGCGTAATGGTTCACATCCTGCACGAAACCGTTCGCGAT
>CBJLQC010000266.1:0-4562 GCA_966424955.1 uncultured bacterium
AACGCCGCGAATACAGCATTCCCGCCGGCCGGCTGCGCGCCGGCAACAACGTCATCGTCGTGAATGCGCTCGATACCTATGCCACGGGCGGCATGTACGGACCGCCCGCGACTCGATCGTTGCGATTCGCCGATGGAGCGACCATTCCGCTGACTGCCTGGCATTACCAGATCGCTGCGGACGTCGCTTCGCCGCCCCGCACGCCCTGGGAGGCGACCGGCGGGCTGACCACCATCCGCAATGCCATGATCGCCCCCATCGCCGGCTACACATTCCGCGGCGTCGTGTGGTACCAGGGCGAATCGAACACCGGCGCGGCGCCGGAATACGGCCGCACGCTCGCGGCATTCATGGCCGACTGGCGCGCGCAGTTCGCGCGCTCGCTGCCTTTCCTGATCGTGCAGCTGGCCAACTATGGCGCACCGCCCACCGCTCCCGTGGAATCGGGTTGGGCCGAGCTGCGTGAAGCGCAGCGACGGGCCGTGCTCGACGATCCCCGTGCCGCGCTGGCCGTCACCATCGACATCGGCGACCGCTACGATATCCACCCCGCCAACAAGCAGGAGCTCGGACGGCGCCTCGCGCGTGCCGCGCGCCGCCTGATCTACGGCGAAGACATCCCGGCGTCGGGGCCGGTGGTGGCCGGCGCGCGGCGCCGCGGCGGCGACGTCGAAGTCAGATTCAACGATGTCACTGGGAAGCTGATGGCCTACAGTGCGGAAGGGCCGATCGGCTTCGAGCTGTGCGGCGCCGCCCGTAATTCCTGCCGGTACGCCGTGGCGCGAGCCGACTCGGACCGCGTCCTGCTCGCGGTTCCGGAGGGGTTCGCGCCGACCCGGGTCCGTTACTGCTGGGCTGACAGCCCGGTCTGTACATTGTTCGACGGCGCCCGGCTCCCGGCGGGCCCGTTCGAAGTGAAGGTCGAGCCTTGACGGCGCGGTTCGGGCGGGGTTATCGTCGGGTCATATTATCAGTTTATAACTTGGACCCGCGATGAATGCTGCCTCGTTTCGCCTCGATAACCGCGTTGCCATCGTCACCGGAGGTTATGGGGTGCTGGGCGGCTGCATTGCCGAGGGGCTGGCCGCGGCCGGCGCGCGGGTGGTCATCCTGGGGCGGCGCCGCGCCCAGGCGGAGCAGAAGGCGGCCGAGCTGCGGCCGCATGGGGAGGCGATCGCGGCCACGGCCGACGTACTCGATGAGCGGGCGCTGGTGGCTGCGCGCGATGAGATTGTGGGGGCCTGGCACAGCGTCGACATCCTGGTCAACGCGGCGGGCGGCAACGTCGCGCGCGCGCGTACCGACCAGGCATCGGTCTTCGATGTGCCGATCGACGCGCATGGTGAAGCGCTCCGCTTGAACCTGCACGGCACGCTGATTCCCACGCTGGTGTTCGGCGCGCAGATGGCGAAGCAGCAGCGCGGCTGCATCGTCAACATCTCTTCCATGGCGGCGACGCGCGCCTTGAGCGGCGTGCCGGCCTATTCGATGGCGAAGGCCGCCATCGAAAATTTCACGCGCTGGCTGGCTGTCGATGTGGCGAGGAAATACGGCGATGCGATTCGCGTGAACGCGATTGCGCCCGGCTTTTTCGTGACGGATCAGAACCGCGCCGTCCTGCTGCGCGAGGATGGCAGCTATACGGAACGCGGGCAGCGCATCATCGAGCACACGCCGATGGGGCGCATGGGGGAGCCGGGCGAGCTGGTGGGCGCCGTGCGCTGGCTGTGCAGTGACGCGGCCGCGTTCGTGACGGGTGCGGTCATTCCGGTGGATGGCGGTTTCGGTCTTTACGGTGGGGTCTGAAATGACGGCCACCGTGATGGAAGTGAGGAAGCCGCCCGGCATCGGATATCGCTGGACGATCGTGGCGCTGCTGTTTGCGGCGACCACGATCAATTACATCGATCGCCAGGTATTGGGCATCCTCGCGCCGACGCTGACGCAGGAGCTGGGGTGGAGCGAGGCGCAGTACGGCGCGATCGTGTCGTGGTTCAGTCTCGCGTACGGCATCGGTCTGCTGCTGGTGGGGCGCGCGCTCGACTGGATTGGCGTGCGGCGCGGTTTTTCGATCGCGATCGTGGTATGGAGCCTGGCCGCGATGGCGCATGCGGCGGCGCGCACGGTTTTCGGATTTTCCTTCGCGCGTGCGCTGCTGGGCATCGGCGAGTCGGCCAATTTTCCGGCATCGATCAAGGCCGTTGCCGAGTGGTTTCCGAAGCGCGAGCGCGCGCTTGCGACGGGGATCTTCAACGCGGGCAGCAATGTGGGCGCGATCGTGGCGCCGCTTGTAGTACCCGCGATCACGCTGGCCCTGGGCTGGCAGTGGGCCTTCATCATCACCGGTGCTCTCGGCTTCGTGTGGCTGGTCTTCTGGTTTGCGACGTATCGGCCGCCGCACGAGCACCACCGTTTGCGGGAAGCAGAGTTGGCCTACATCGGGAGCGACACGCCCGATCCGGAAGTGAAGCTGCCGTGGCGCAGCCTGCTGACGTATCGCCAGACGTGGGCCTTCGTGCTCGGCAAGGCGATGACGGATCCGATCTGGCTCTTCTATCTGTTCTGGCTGCCGAAATTCCTGGACGCCAACTGGGGCGTAAAGCTGGCCGGACTGGCCGGACCTCTCATCGCGATTTACCTGGTCGCCGACGTCGGTTCGGTAGGTGGCGGCTGGCTGTCCAGCGCGCTGATCGGCCGCGGCTGGACGGTCAACCGCGCGCGCAAGACCGCCATGGCCATAGCCGCGGTGGCGATCGTGCCCACCATGTTCACCGCTTCGGTGGCCAGTATGTGGCTGGCCGTGGTGGTGGTGAGCGTGGCCGCGGCCGCGCACCAGTGGTGGTCCTGTAATCTGTTTACGACGGTGAGCGACATGTTTCCGCGTCGCGCGGTCGCGTCCGTCGTGGGCCTGGGCGGTTTTGCGGGGGCCATGAGCGCGATGGTCTTCCAGCGCGCGACCGGCCGCATACTGGATGCGACCGACAGCAATTATGCCATCATCTTTACTTTCTGCGGCCTCGCCTACGTAGCAGCCTGGCTGGTAATTCACGCGCTGGTTCCGCGGATGGAGCCGGCCGTGGTGGACGCATCCTGATATGAAAATCATCGACATTCGAGCGACGCCGGTCACGGTCCCGCTGGCGGCTCCTCTGCGCCACGCAAATGGCTGCCACTGGGGGCGTTTCGTGCGCACCATCGTGGAAGTCGAAGCCGACAACGGATTGATCGGGCTGGGCGAGCTGGGTGGCGGCGGTGAAGCCGCCACGCAGGCGATCATCGGTTTGAAGCCGTATCTGCTCGGCCGCGATCCCACGCGGCTGGAAGAGCTGCGCTTCCTGATCGCGAACCCGACCGCATCGCTCTACAACAACCGCACGCAGCTGCTGGCCGCGGTGGAGTTCGCGTGCCTGGACATTCTCGGCCAGGCGTGGGGCGTACCCGTGTGCGACATCATTGGCGGCCGGTTGCGCGAGCGAGTCCCATTCGCCTCCTACTTGTTCTTCCGTTACGCCAATCCGCTGGATGGCAGCGGCGAAGTGCGCACCATCGACCAGCTGGTGCATGAAGCGACGGCGCTGAAACAGCAGTACGGCTTCACCACGCACAAATTGAAGGGCGGCGTCTTCGCGCCGGAGTACGAGCTGGAGTGCTATCGTGCGCTGGCCGCGGCCATGCCGGGCGATCGTCTGCGTTTCGATCCGAACGGCGTGTGGTCAACCGAGCAGGCGATCTGGTTCGGGCAGCGCATCGAAGATCTGAACAACGATTACCTCGAGGATCCGGTCTTCGGACTGCATGGCATGCGGCGCACGCGGCAAATGGTACGCATGCCGCTGGCGACCAACACGGTGGTCGTCGGTTTCGAGCAGCTCGCGGCAAACGTGCTGGAAACGGCCGTCGATGTAATTCTGCTCGACACCACCTTCTGGGGTGGCATCCGCCCATGCGTGAAAGCGGCCGGCATCTGCGAGGCGTTCCAGCTCGGTGTGGCGGTGCATTCATCGGGCGAGCTGGGCATACAGCTCGCCACCATGCTGCACCTGGGCGCGGTCTTGCCCAACCTCACGTTTGCAGCGGACGCGCACTACCACCATCTGCTCGATGATGTGATCGTCGGCGGCAAGATGCGGTACTGCGGCGGTTCCATCGAAGTGCCCACGGCGCCCGGGCTGGGGGTAACGCTCGATCGCGAGAAGCTCGGCCTCTATCACGAGCTGTTCCTGCGGCTGGGCACGTATCCGTACGATCAGGATCCATTGCGTCCGGGGTGGATGCCGCTGATTCCGAATCAGAGCTGGGCCGATCCGGATGATGTGCGCACGCCGGCGATACCCGCTTGAGGGACATGCCTGCCCGCAGCTGGTTGCGACGCTGTCTCCTCACGTTCGTCCTGTTGCTCGGCGGTGCGGCCGTCGCGCGCGGCGAAGACGGTTATCGCCTTTGGCTTCGTTACGACCTGATCCGTAACGGGGCACGGCTCGCCGAATACCGCGCCACCATCAATCACCTCGTCGTGCCCGGCAATTCCGCAACGCTGGCTGCGGCGCGCTGCGCGGGCCGCC
>CBJLQC010000267.1:0-4553 GCA_966424955.1 uncultured bacterium
TCCACACGGTCGCGCTGGTCGGCGTGGCACGCCATACCGTCGGCTTATAGATCTGGTCGTTGAACTCGGTGCGGAGCGCGAAGCTACGCCCCAAGCGCCAGTCCGCACCCAGACCAACCAAGCCCATCAGACTGGCCTTTTCCGCTAGTGCCCAGCCACGTCCGTTGGGCGAGCCGACCGGTCCACCGGTAACAAACGGCGCGCAGGCTTCAGCATCCCCGCCCGCCACGTTACAGGTGAAATCGTCGCCGCCCGGATTGATGAACTTGCCGCCCACCCCCAACGCGAAATAGGGAAGGATTTCCGTCCCGGCGAATTCGTCACGCGGCTCGCCGAAGCGGAAGAGCAGGTCCAGGCTCGCGGCCCAGAGGTTGACCGAGGTCACAGCCTCGAAGTCATCCACTTCCGAGAACTCGATGCCGCGGTCCGAGTACCGTGTGTTCAGCCGCAGCCCGAGCCGCGGACTCATGTTGTAGGTAAACTGGAGACCGCCCAGGAATCCGGGGGAGAACTTCACCTCGGCCGAGGGCACATCATCAGCCAATCCTGTTTCATCTTCACTCAGGAGCGGCGTGAACCAGGCGTAACCGCCATACACGCCGAGATCCCACTTCCAGCGCTGAGCGGACGCATCCGCCGCTAACAGCACCGCCAATATCGGGACCAGCAACAACCCCCGACCTAGCTCTCTCCTCATCGTTCTTCCTCCCTTATTTGTTGCCTGCACCGACCGCACAATGTGGCGCGCGCATTTTAACGCCCCGCCTGCCCGCCAAGCGAGGGGTTGTTCCAGGACGCCGGGAAACGCCGCAGAAAACAAGCCATGCCGGAAAGCTGGTTGTCTGCTTCATTTTACAGCACCCCCTTGAGAACCAACGTGGCATTAATACCGCCGAACCCAAACGAGTTTGTCAAGCACACACGAGGCCGGACAAAACGGCCCGCGCCTTTGACATAGTCGAGGTCGCAGGCGCCGTCGCCGGCATCGAAGTTGAGCGTGGGCGGAATCCAGCCCCGGTCGAAGGCCAGGCAGCAAACGGCGGTCTCGATGGCACCGGACGCGCCGAGCGCGTGGGCATGATAGGGCTTGGTTCCGCTAACGGGAATCTGATACGCGCGTTCTCCGAGGACCAGTTTGATAGCCTGCGATTCCGTGGCGTCGTTAAGTGGTGTCGAAGAGCCGTGCGGATTCACGTAATCGACGTCGCGTGGCTCGACACCCGCGATGCGCAGCGCACTGCGCATGGCGCGTGCCGCTTGTGAGCCGTCGGGTCGCGGCGCGGTCATGTGGTGCGCGTCGTTGGTATTGGCGTAGCCGCAGATCTCGGCATAAATGCGAGCGCCGCGCGCGACGGCGAGGTCCATTCGTTCGAGGACGAGCGAGCACGCGCCTTCGCCCATGATGAAGCCGTCGCGGCCGCGGTCAAAGGGGCGGCAGGCGTGCTCGGGATCATCGTTGCGGGTGCTCATGGCGCGAATGATGGCGAAGGCGCCGAAGCAGAGCGGTGCGAGGGGGGCTTCCACACCGCCTGCGATGGCGTAATCGGCGGTCCCCTCGCGGATGTGTCGCCAGGCTTCGCCGATGGCGATCGTGCCCGAGGCGCAGGACATGGCATTCGTGGAGTTCGGGCCAGTGAAGCCGAACTCGATGGCGACGGAGCAGCTGGCGGCGCCGCAGAACGTAGTGAGTGCGACGCTGGGATCGACGGCACGCATGCCGGCGGTCATCAATCTGGCGACCTGTTCCTCGGCGTAGGACATGCCGCCCAGGGCCGAGCCCATTTGCACGGCGACGCGATCGGGGTCGAGCGATTCCGGTGCGAGTCGCGCGTCGGCGAGGGCCATGCGCGCGGACGCGACGGCGAACTGCGCGAATCGATCGTAGCGGCGCGCGACCTTCGCGTCCATGTAATCGGCGGGGGTGAAGTCATCGACTTCGGCGGCGAGGCGCGAACGCCAGGGGCTGGCATCGAAGCGCGTGACGCGCCGCACGGGTGAGCGCTCGTTGCGCAGGCCGGCGAAGAAATTGTCGACGCCGGTGCCCACGGCCGTGATGGGGCCCAGGCCGGTGACGGCGACGCGAAAAGGAGCGCGGCTCTCTGCAATCATCTTGTGCTTTGCGCGCGCAGCTCGGCTGCGCGCGCAACTCCGGCCAGGGTTCTTTGTGCGATGGCGCTGACGAAATGCGGCAGGATCACCCATTCGGCGGCCACGCCACGGATGAGCGGCCAAGCGGGCCCGCGCCACGTGTGATAGAGCTTGATGAACGTATCGCGGCCCTGCGCGTTGAGCTCCCATTTGACGTCCATGCCGCGCGTGATGCCGTCGATATGCTGGTAGTAGACGGCGGGCTCGCCCGGTGCCGAGCGCATCTCGGACACCCACCAGGTCGGATACTTCAAGCCCGCGACCAAGGGCCGCCACGCGGCCATCTCGACAACGCCGCTGCCGAAGCCGCGCTTGTCGCGAAAGCGCACCCAGCGGTAATGCGGCAGGAGATCCGGCCACTTTTCGACGTCGGCCGCGACCTGAAAGCAGATGTCCGGCGGTGCGTGCACGAGGCATTCATCGACGATAGTCATGTGACGAAGCTCATGAGCATGCGCGGTGAAAAGAGGGAATGTGGCGGCAGCAGATCGCCGGTCACGCCGATCAGTGCGCGCGCGAGATCGGGCCGTTGGGCGATGCGGGCGAAGGTCAGATTGGCCACGCGCGGGCGGGCGCACGCAAACTCGATCAGGCGTTGTACGCGGCGGGCCGGACGCGTCAGTCGGCGGTGCGCGGTGGCATAGCGCTCGAGTGCCGCCTGATCGAGGCGACGTGAGGTCAATGCCGCCGCTGCGTGGTCGGCCAGCAGCTCCGCGCCGGCCAGGGCGTGGTAGATGCCCTCGCCGGTAAACGGGTCGTAGTAGCCGGCCGCGTCGCCGACCAGGGCAGCGCCTTCGAAACCCGTGTGGCGGACCGGCCAATCGAAAGGCCCTGAGGCGAGGATCTCGGCGTCATCGACGTCGGCAGTGACCCCGAATGCGCGCAATCCATCGCGGAGTATGGTGCGGCGGGCGGCGCCGGCCACAAAACTGCCGCGGTTCAGGACCAGCGTGAAGTTGTGCGTGCGCGGACCGGCACCCGGCTGGACCGGCGCAATGCCCAGGCAGGCCGCCGTGCCGACGCGCATCTCTCCCATATTGCCGGCGGAGGTATGCGTGACGTGCGCGGTGAACGATGCCTTGTGCAATCGCGGCCGTCGCGCATACGCGCCCAGCCGCCGCGCGATGATGGAGCGCAGCCCGTCGGCGCCGACCGTCAGACGCGCATGGATGAGCATGGGCTGATCGTACTGGCGGGCGCGCACTCCCGCCACCGCGCCGCGCTCAGTCCGCAAGACATCGGTTACGTGGACGTCGTGGATGATGCGAACGCCGGCCTGGCGTGCGGCGTCGAGGAGGACGGCGTCGAATACAGCGCGGCGCAGGGCGAGCGCGCTGCTCGTCGTCTCATCAACGGTCACATCGGTGAAGCAGGCACTGAAGGCGTGTCCGTCGGGCGCGGTGAGCCGCCAGCCAGCGAGAAGCGCTGGTTGCGCAGCGCGCACGGCCGGCAGCACGCCGATGCGTGCGAGAATGGGGCTGGCGGCCGGCGACAGACAGTCGCCGCACGGCTTGGCGCGAGGAAACTGCCGCCGCTCGACGAGCACGACCGAAAAGCCGGCGCGGGCGAGCAGGAGCGCGCTTACCGATCCGGACGGGCCGCCACCCACCACGAGGACGTCGGTGCTCATCCTCGCGCGCCCCCGGTGCCGACGATAAGCTTGGCGTAAGCATGCAGATCTACTACACGGATCATTTTGTTCTGCCGTTGCCGGAGGGACATCGTTTTCCGATGTCGAAGTACGCGCGGCTGCGCGAACGCGTGGTCGCTGCAGGAATCGTCCCGCCGCACGAGCTGGGCGAGCCGCGCGCGGCAACCGAGGGGGGACTGACCCGCGCTCACCAACTCGCTTACGTGCGGCGCGTTTTCGAGGGCGGACTGGACCAGGCGGAGCAGCGCCGCATCGGTTTTCCGTGGTCGCCGCAGATGGTGGAGCGGGCACGCCGCTCGGTAGGCGCTACGCTGGCCGCGGCGCGCGCAGCGTTGTCGGATGGCTTCGGCGTCAACCTGGCCGGCGGCACGCACCACGCCCATGCCGATCGCGGGGAAGGCTACTGCATCTTCAATGATGTGGCGGTCGCGATCCGCTGCCTGCAGCATGAGGGCCTGATTCGTACCGCGGTTGTGTTCGACTGCGATGTCCATCAAGGCAACGGCACGGCAGCCATCTTTCGTGACGACGCGTGTGTTTTCACGTTCTCGGTGCACGGCGCCCATAACTTTCCGTTTCGAAAGGAAGCCAGCTCGCTGGACGTCGCGCTGCCGGATGGCGCGGGTGATGAGGAGTACCTGGCGGCCGTGTGCGACGGCATAGCCGCGGCGCGGGTGGCGGGGCAGGTGCAGCGGCTGGCTGCGACGCAGCCGGCGCTGGCGCCCGCAGGGGGGATGAAGCCCAGTGACGGCTT
>CBJLQC010000268.1:0-4545 GCA_966424955.1 uncultured bacterium
CCGACCGCCCCGAGCTTGCGCACCAGCTGGCCGACCTGGTCAGCGAATTCGGCGCGCATGTGAACCTCATACCGTACAACCCGATACCCGGCCCAGCCTGGCGGCCATCCCGGCGTGACCAGGTGATCGAATTCATGGCCGTTCTCGAAGCGCGGGGCGTGCGCACGTCGGTGCGCGGGCCGCGTGGGCGTGACATCGCCGCGGCATGCGGCCAACTGCGTGCCGAACACGAGCTGACCGCGCCCAAACCTTACGTGAAGTTCGTCGAGCTGACGAAGCGCAGCGCCTAGCGTTGCCGGGCGACCGGACCGGCGCGCCAATCGGGGCCGAGGATCACCGTTACTTCCAGATACAAAGACGTGTCACGGCGCGTTTCGACGCGCGTGATGCCGAGCGTGTGCGCCACCGAGTCGGCGATCTGACGATTGCCGACCCGATCGAGCACGAGCGACGTCGCCACCGAGCTGCGCGCATTGCCCAGGCTGACCACATCGTAGCCGGCGGCGCGCAGCTGGTCGGTGGCGAGGCGCGCCAGCCCGGATTTGTCCGAGCCGTTGAGTACCTGCACGCGAATGCGCGAATCCGGCACCGTGAGTACGCGCGTCGTATCGGCGCGTGGTGCATGCGCCCGGCGGTCGCCGATGCGGCCCAGTCCCATCAGGAAAGACGCCAGGAAAGCGAGCACCGCGATCACCGCGAGCAGCAGCCCGAGCCACTGCCGGGGTGAGCGTTTAGCCGCGCGCGATTTGGTTCCAGAACGCGAGCGTTTCACTGCGCACCTGTCGATGTGAGCGGATCATGTGCTGCAACCGCGTAGCCACCACCTCGCGCAAAACGGCGTTCCGGTCCTGCGGCAGCCGGGCGCGCCACGCGCTGCGGCTGATCGGGTCGAAGGTACGTCCGGGCTCGAGGAAGTCCGCCAGGTAAAGCGCGCGGCCGGCATCGTCGAGCGCGGGGTGACCGACCGTGTGATAGGTGATGGCCGTGAGCACGCCCTCGTCGTAACCGCCTTGCCGGCGCAGCCGCGCCGCCGCGGCCGGGCCATGCAGCACGCGCTTCGGCCAGTCGGCAAACTCGGGCGGCACCTCTTTGCGCAACTCGGCGGGCTCCGCGTCTCGCAGACTGTCGTGCAACACGGCGGCCTGCACCCAGCGCCGCAGCTCCGCATCGTCCACGCCAGCGCGGATGGCCCAGCTGCGCACGAGCGCGGCGACCCGCAGGATGTGCGCACGCCGCGCCGGCGTCACGACGGCCCAGTCCGGCAGCTCGAAGTCAGCCGACGCCCAGGATGACATTGTCGATCAGTCGTGTCTTGCCTGCGAACGCGGCCACCGCCAGCACGTTCGAACCGTGCACGCGCTCGGGCGCCTCCAGCGTCTCGGCATCCACCAGCTCCAGATATTGCGTGCGCACACCCGGCTCGGCGTTCAGAACGTCGCGCGCCGCACGCAGGATCTCCTGCGGATTGCGCTCACCCTGTCCATAGCGCAGCTGCGCCGTGCGCAGGGCGCGCGACAGCGCGAGTGCGGCGCCGCGTTCCTCGCCACTCAGGTATACATTACGCGAGCTCATGGCCAATCCATCCGGCTCACGCACGATCGGCGCAACCACGATGTCGATTTCGTAACTCAGATCCGCGACCATGCGCCGGATCAGCACGGACTGCTGGAAGTCCTTCTGGCCGAAGACCGCGACATCGGGCTGCATGATGTTGAACAGCTTGGCTACCACGGTGAGCACACCCTCGAAATGGCCGGGGCGGACGCGGCCGCACAGCCGGTCGGACAGCTCCGGCGCATGCACGGTCACGGCGGGGCGTGGACTGCTGTACATCTCCTCGTCGGGCGGCGCGAAGATCACGTTCACGCCCCGACCTTCCGCCATCCATGCATCGCGCTGCAAATCGCGCGGGTAGCGAGCCAGGTCTTCACCGGGCCCGAACTGCAGCGGATTGACGTAGATGCTCAGCACGACGATGCCGTGCTGGCGAGCGACATCGACCAGCGTGAGGTGCCCCTCGTGCAGATAGCCCATGGTCGGCACCAGCGCGATGCGCTGACCGGCTGCTCGGGCCGGCTGCAACGCTGCCTCGAGCTCCGCTCGCGTCCTGACGATGTCCAAGGATCAGTCGAAGGAGTGTTCGGCAGCCGGATAGCTGCCATCGCGCACGGCGTCCGCGAACGCCTTGATGCCGTTGCGGCTATCGCCGGCCAGGTTCGCAAAACGGCGGAGGAATTTCGGCTTGAACCCGTCGTTGAGGCCCAGCATGTCGTAGAGCACGAGCACCTGGCCGTCGGTCGCCGAGCCGGCGCCGATGCCGATGGTCGGAATCTGCAGAGCGCGCGTAATGTCGGCGGCCAGTGCGGCCGGCATCAGCTCGAGAACGACCGAAAAGCAGCCGGCCGATTGCAGTGTCGCAGCTTCCTGCTTGATGCGCGTGGCTGCGGCCTCCTCCCTGCCCTGCACGCGATAGCCGCCGACGGCGTGCACCGACTGCGGCGTCAGACCGATGTGGCCCATGACCGGAATGCCGGCGCGGACGAGCGCCTGCACGCACTCCGCCGTCTGCTCGTCACCCCCCTCGATCTTGACCGCTTCGCACCCGGTCTCCTTCAAGATGCGGCCGGCGTTACGCAGGGTCTCCTGTGCCGAGATCTGGAAGCTGAGGAAGGGCATGTCCACGACGAGGAGCGCGCGCTGCACCCCGCGGCGCACGGCCCTGGCGTGGTGGATCATCTCGTCGAGCGTGACGGGCAGCGTGGAATCGTAACCGAGCACGACCTGGCCGAGTGAATCGCCGACCAGAACGATATCAGCACCGCCTTCATCGACCAGGCGCGCGAACAGATAGTCGTAGGCGGTCAGCACCACGATCTTGTCGCCGCGCGCCTTCATCTCGCTGAGGTCGCGCACGGATATTTTATGCGTTTTGGGTGAGCCGGTCGTGCTCATGAGGGCCGTTCGTTGACGCTGCCGCCAAGCTATCTCCATGTTCCAAGGGTGTCAAACACAATGAGATACGACGCTTTGCTCGCGCGTCACCTGGCTGCCGAGCTGAACGCGTCGTTTGCCGGCCAGCCCGTCCGCGGTGTCGAGCTGGCCCCCGCCACGCAGCAGGTCGTCATCGACGTGGGCGACACGCGGCTGCAATGGAATTTGCATCCGACGAGCGGGTACGTCGGACGGATCGCCGCCGTGCTGCCACTCGAGCGACCGGTGCAGCTGCCGAGGAAGGCGCGGTGGAAGCGCGCCCACACGCTATTCGATGAGCGTGTTCTGTTCATCGAGCTGGGCGGCGAGGCGCGCGCGCAGGCGACCGTGCAGATCGTATTCGAACTGCTGACCAATCAATGGAACGCGCTGACCCTGGACGCGGATGGCAAGGTGTTGCGGCAGCTGCGCAGCCGTGCTTCTGCAACGCGCGATCTGCGCCGGGGGCAGCCGTATCGGCCACCCGTCAACCCCGAGCCGCGCACGACGGCCTCGCCCGCCGAATGGCTCGCCTGGTTCGGCCGGCTGGATCCGGCGGAACGCGCGAAGGTGTTTCTGCAACGGTTTGCGTACGCCAGTCCGCTCAATGCCGCTGCCGTGTTCGCCGCCGGCTCGCTGGAGGACGCGTTCGCGCGTTACCAGGAGCTGCTGCGTAATGCGGATCCGCACATCGTCGAGGTGCAGGGCGGACGCCAGCCGTACTCGCATCACCTGTGGTTGCCTGCGGCGGAGAAATGCGCATCGTTGCTGGCCGCCGGCGAGGCACTGGGCGGCTTCGACATCTCGGAGGATGTTGGTGAAGAAATCGCCCGCCGACTGCTGGCGGCGGAACGCAAGCTGGAACGCCTGGGGCAAGAGCTGTCCGCCGCGCAGGCGCGCGCCGCGACGGCGCGCACGCGCGCGGACCTGCTGATGGCATACAGCTCGACGATTACGCGTGGAGCACGGCGCATCACGCTACCTGATTTCGAGGGCCAGCCACTCGACATTGAGTTGGATCCGAGCCTTTCCGCCATTGAGAATGCGCAGGAGCTTTACCAGGAAGCACGCAAGCAGCAGCGCGCGGCGCAACGGCTCCCACGGCTGATAGAGGATGCGCAGGCTGCGCGCGCGCGGCTGCTCGAACTGGACCGGCGGGCGCGCGCCGGCCAACTCACTGCGGCCGACGTGCGCGCACTCGTTCGCCAGCCCGCGCCGCAGAAACAGCGCAGCGGTCCGAGCGAGAGGCTGCCCTATCGCCGCTATCGCACGAGTGGTGGCCTGGAGGTGCGGGTGGGGCGCAACTCGCGCGCGAACGATGAGCTTACGCTGCAGCACAGCTCACCGCGCGATATCTGGCTGCACGCGCGGCACGTGGGTGGCGCGCATGTCGTGCTGCGCTGGAACGAAGTGGAGGCGAATCCGCCGCTGCGCGATCTCATGGAGGCGGCCATGCTGGCTGCCTTCCACTCCAGGTCACGCACCTCGCGGACCGTGCCGGTGGACTATACTCGGCGGAAGTACGTCACCAAGCGGCGCAAATCGCCGCCCGGCCAGGTGCGGCTGGAGCGCGCC
>CBJLQC010000269.1:0-4535 GCA_966424955.1 uncultured bacterium
ACCGCGATCAGCAGGACCGGGCGTGTCGGCTCTGCTCCGACGTGCTGCGTTCGCAGCTGGAGACGACCAACGCGCGCAACGCGCTGGCGACGGCGCAGAGCCAGTACCGCACGGCGGCCTTCGCGCTCGGCCGGCTGGTGGGCGCGGATGGGCCGGTTTACGCGCGCGCCTACACGCTGCAAACGCCGCGACCGCTGGCGGTGAGTGATGACGAGCTGGCGCGCGTGGCGGTCGAGCAGGCGCCGATCGTCAGCAGTGCGCAGGCGACACTGGAATCCGCGCAGGCATCGAGCAGCGTGGCGCGCGCGCAGTACTTCCCGTCACTGCGGCTCACGGGTGGTTACAACTGGTTCAACCAGAACCCGACCTTCAACGATGGGCGGCTCAGCTGGAACATGGGGCTGGGCATTTCCTATCCGCTGTTCAACGGCTTTTCGCGCGAAGATCAGATCGCGCGCGCAGAAGCGGGCGCGCGCAATGCCAGCGCCACGTACGCGGACGCGCGGCGTCGCGCGCGGGCCGAGCTGGAGCGGGTGCTCAGCGCATTGCGCCTGGCGGAAGAGCAGATCGCGCTGACCCGGCAGGCCGTGGAAGTTGCGCGCGAGGATTTGCGCGTGCAGGACGAGCGCTACAAGCTCGGGATGTCGACGATACTGGACCGTATCACATCGCAGGTCAATCTGATGGATGCCGAACGCGCGGAAGTCGCCGCGCGCTACGATTACGAAATCGCACGCGCGGAGCTGGAAGCGCTGATGGGGAGAACACTATGAATTGGGGAGTCTGGGAGCGACCGGGCATCGGCGCGATCGTCGTGCTGGCGGCCCTGTCTGCTGCTGCATGCAATAAATCGAAGGCGGAAGAACAGGACGCGGCGCCGGAAATGGCGCAGGTCGAGAAGCGCGACCTGAACGTGCGCGCGGAAGCGGCCGGCCTGGTCGAGCCGATTACGACCGTCGAGATCAAGTCGAAAGCTTCGGGCGAAGTGCTGGCCGTCCACGTGGAGGCCGGCCAGGAAGTCCAGCGTGGCACGCTGCTGGTCGAGGTCGAGCCGCGTGATGTGCGCAATGCGCTGGCGCAGGCGCAGGCCGACCTGGTCGTGGCCGAAGCACGCGCGGAGACGAGCGGCGCCAACCGCAAGCGCGTCGAGCAGCTGCGCAAGCAGAACGTGGCCACCGAGCAGGAGCTGGAGACGGCGGTGCTCGACGAGGCCAACGCGCGCGCGCAACTGGTCAAGGCGCGCACCAACCTCGAGCTGGCGCGCGAGCGCATGCGCGACGTCACCATCACCGCGCCGCTGACCGGCACCATCATCGAAAAGACGATCGAGCCGGGCAACATCATCGCCTCGGCCAGCGGCACGTTCGGCGGCGGCACCACGCTGCTGAAGATGGCCGACCTGGGGGTCGTGCGCGTGCGCGCGCTGGTCGATCAGACGGACATCGGCAAGATCCAGCCGGGCCAGCAGGCGCGGGTGACCGTAGAAGCGTATCCGGGGCGGCCGTTCATGGGGCAGGTGATGAAGATCGAGCCGCAGGCGGTGGTCGATCAGAACGTCACGATGTTCCCGGTGCTCATCCATCTGCCCAATGAGGAGCGGCTGCTCAAGCCCGGGATGAATACCGAGGTGGAAGTCGAGATCGCGGAACGCGCGGGGGCCGTCGTCGTGCCCAATGACGCGGTGGTCAGCATGCGTGATGCGACCACGGCGGCCAAGGCGCTGGGCATCTCGGAAGACGACATGCAGGAGAAGCTGCAGGCGCTGCGCTCGGGCGCGCGCGGCGGCACGACGCAAGTGGCGGCCGCGACCGGCGGCGCGCAGCCGGCGGCGGGCAGCGCGGCCGCCGACAATCGCGGGAATGGTGCAGGCAGCAGCGCGGAGTGCAGCGCGCTGCGCAACAAGATTCGTGACAAGGGACGCGACGCTCTGAGTGCCGAGGAGCGGACCAAATTGCGCGGGTGTTTCGCGGGCATGCGCCGCGAGGGCGGCTTTGGTGGCAGCACGGGCGGCGCGCCCGGCAGCCGGCGTCCCGGCATCGTGTTCGTGCCCGGCGCGAACGGGCCGGAACCGCGCATGGTCATGCTGGGCGTGAACGACTGGGATTATACCGAGGTGCTCAGCGGTCTCAAGGAAGGCGACCAGGTCTTCATGATGACGGCGGCGCGGCTCGCGCAGCAGGAGCGTGAGCGCGCGCAGCGCATGCGCGAGCGTTCCGGCGCGATGGGCGGCATGCGCAACACGCAATCGCAGCAGCAGGGCGGCGCCGCGCCGGGCGGCGGGAGATAGGCCATGCTGTTCGACGAGATCATCAAGGTCGCGTTCAGCGCGATCCGCGCGAACAAGATGCGCTCGATGCTGACCATGCTCGGCATCGTCATCGGCATCGCTGCGGTGATCACGATGGTGGCGCTGGGTGAAGGCGCGCAGCGTTCGGTGTCCGAGCGGCTGCAGCAGCTGGGCACCAACGTATTGTCCGTGAATCCCGGCCAGCAGATGTTCGGTGGCGTGGATCGCGGGGCGGGCGCGCCGCTGCTCGTCCAGGATGCGGAAGCGCTGTTGCGCGACCCGCGCTACATCAAGGACGTGTCCCCCGAAATGGATCGCCGGCTCCAGGTTACGTATGGCAATGGCAACGCCAACACATCCATTCGCGGCATCTGGCCCAACGGCTTCGAGATCAACAACATCGAAGTGCAATACGGCCGCTTGTTCACCGAGGGCGAGAATCGCGGGCGGCGGCGCGTCGCCGTGCTGGGCGCGCGGGTCGGCGAGCAGCTGAACGTCGAAACGACGTCGCTGATCGGGAAGGCCATCACGATCCGCGGCATCGCCTTCGACGTGATCGGCGTGCTGAAGGAGAAAGGGCAGGGCATGGGCTTCGGCGGCAGTGTGGATGATCGCATCTACATCCCGCTGGCGACCGCGCAGTTCCGGGTGCTGGGGCAGGAGCGCGTGAACGAGATCCAGGTCCAGGCGCTTTCGCCGGACGTGATGAACAACGCCATGGCGGAGATCGACCGCGTGATCCGCCGCGAGCATCGCATTCGCCCCGGTGATGCGTCGGATTTCAACATTCGCAACCAGGCGACCTTGCTCGACACGTTCCAGGAGACCACGCAGACCTTCTCCTTCCTGCTGGCCGGCATCGCCATCGTCTCGCTGGTCGTGGGCGGCATTGGCATCATGAACATCATGCTGGTATCGGTGACCGAGCGGACGCGCGAGATCGGCGTGCGCAAGGCGCTGGGTGCGCGCCGCCGCGACATCATGCTGCAGTTCCTGATCGAGGCGCTCGTGCTGTGCGTGGCCGGCGGCGTGCTGGGCCTGGGGCTGGGGATCGTCGTTGCTCACCTGATGGCCAGCATGGCGCAATGGAATACCATTGTAGCCCCGCAATCGGCGATTCTCGCCATCGGTTTCTCGGCGTTCATTGGAGTGTTCTTCGGTCTGTGGCCGGCGCGTCGTGCGGCGCGCCTGGACCCGATCGTTTCTCTCAGGTACGAATGAGGAGTTTCGCTATGCGTAGATTGATTGCAGTTGCCGCATTGGTCCTGGCGCCGGCCGTGGCTTCGGCGCAGGAAGCGCCGCGCGGACCCGCGCGCGGCATGGGTCCCATGAACACCATCAGCTGGCTGCTTGAAGCCAGGGCCGATTACCAGGCGACCGACGAGCAGGTGGCCAAGATCGAGGTCATCAAGAAGAAGTTCGATGCGGATACCGAGCAGCTGCGCGCGGACATGCAGAAGCTGCGCGAGGCGGGGATGGGCGGCGATCGCCAGGCCATGATGGAGAAGATGCGGCCGCTGCGCGACCAGATGCGTACGAAGGATGAAGCGGCCGTTGCCGAAGTCATGAAGCTGCTCTCGCCCGAGCAGCAGAAGACGGTGAACGACATGCTGGCCAAGCGGCGCGAAGAGATGCAAAGCCGCATGCGCAACCGCGGACCAGGTCGTTAGTCACCACTGAAAAAAAAGCCCCGCCGGCAACGGCGGGGCTTTTTAGTGCTTAGCGGTCGAGGATCGGCAGATAGGCGCGCCAGGGACCGACGTCGGTCCGATACCGTTTGGCCATGACGCGCGCGATCTGCGCGAGATGCCCGAGGTCGTGGACCACCCAGGTGGCCAGCAGCTGCCGCAGCGTCACGGGCCCGAGCTCCGGGTGCACGCCTTCCAGCTCGAGCTCCGCAGCGGAGAGGTTCCAGCCGCGTACGGTCGCCAGGTTCTGCGCGCGCAGCTCCGCGAATTCGTCGAGCAGTATGGCCACCGTTTTGCCCGCGCTCTCGCGCACCTGCGCGAACCGGTCGTACGGCTCGAATCGGCGATCGGCCGCCTGCGCGAGGATGATGCGGGCCCGGGGGATCCAGTCGGTACGCTCGCCGTGAATCAGGTGGCCCAGATTATCGAAAGCGCTGAACGTGTCCGCGCCTTCGTTGCAGGCTGTCCACGCCTCCGGCAATCCGGCCAGCAGTGCGCGCAGCACAGCAGGCGTGCGTTCGAGCACCGCCATAGCTTCCGCCAGCTGGAAGCCAGCGTTG